>CAYONQ010000138.1:0-1754 GCA_964405375.1 uncultured Pirellulales bacterium | reverse complement strand
CCCTGCTTCCGCAGGGGTGACATCGCAGAATTAGCTTTCCGCAACAGCAACTAAATATACTAAAGCTATGGAACGTGAAGCATCAAGCATGAGACGAAATACGAGATACGCTTCACGAGATACGAGATCTGTTCGGCACCGGCTGGTAAAAGACAATATGGGGGGTCGGGTATATGGATATGAACAACGGGTCAATAAAAGTCCTGCTGGTAGAGGATGATGAGATTGACAGGCGAATGGCCGAACGCGCTTTGACCAGGTGTTCGCAGCAGGTCAAATTTGATATCGAGCCGGTTGGGACCTTGTCGGCAGCCACCGAGCACCTTGGCGGCGAAGACTATGACATCGTTTTGCTCGATATGGGCCTGCCAGACAGTAACGGCATTGATACGCTTCGGGACATTGGCAAGCTTGATTCACACACATCTATCGTGGTGTTGACAGGACTGGATGATGAAGAGACCGGGCTTTTAGCGATAAAGAACGGCGCCGCAGACTATCTCGTCAAGGGCCCATCACTGGCGGACTCACTGGTTCGGACCATTCTTTACGCACTCGAACGCAAGAAAGTCGCGCTCGAACTGCAGTTGACCGAAGAGAGATACCGCACGATTTTTGAGAATTCGGCAGTGGCTATCACAATGGCCGACGAGCAGGAACGACTCGTTTCCTGGAACAAGTTTACGGAGTGGCTTCTCGGAATGAGCTCAGCCGATTTATATCTCAAGCCGGTCAAATCACTTTACCCCACGGGCGAATGGGAAAGAGTAAAGGCCCAGCGCGTTAAACAGAAGGGTATGCAGCATCATTTTGAAACCAGGATGGCTAAAAAAGACGGCGAAGTAATCGATGTCGATGTTTCACTGAGTGTCCTGAAAGACCCTAACAGCGCAATTACAGGTTCAATAGGCGTTATCAGAGATATTACCGATCGCAAGAAAGCCGAGGAAAAACTCAAAGAGGCAATGAGGATAAAATCAGAGTTTATCTCTATGGTTTCACACGAACTGCGAACTCCTTTGGCGATTATGAAAGAAGACATTGCAATCGTCCTCGATGAGGCGGCGGGAAAAATCAATGACAAACAAAAGCATTTCTTACAAGCCGCAGAAAGAAACTTAAACCGCCTTGTCAGATTAATTAATGACGTTCTCGATTTCCAGAAGCTCGACTCCGGCAGAATGAAATTTAATATGCAGGAAAACGATATAAATGAGATCATTACAGGTGTTCATAAAACAATGAGCCCTTCCGCAAAGGACAATGGACTGCAGCTTAACCTTAAACTTGAGGATAACCTGCCAAAACCAAGATTCGACAGCGACAAGATTATTCAGACCCTGACAAACCTCATTAATAATGCCATAAAGTTCACCGAAGAAGGAAGCATCACGATTGCAACACGCAGGATTGAAAACGTGATTAAGGTCTCAATCTCCGATACCGGCTGTGGAATCAAGCAGGAGGATATGCCTCGGCTGTTTCGTAGATTTGAACAATTAGCAACCGGCGGGGACAGAAAAACGGGCGGCACCGGCCTTGGGCTTGCAATTTCTAAAGAGATTATTGAAGAGCACAGCGGTAAAATCTGGGCAGAATCGCAATTCCAAAAAGGCACAACAATTCATTTCCTATTACCTATCAGGGAACGAAGGGCAAAACGCAGAGAAAAATCTGACCCTTAACAGCAAACCATACGTCATATCGCTGTAGCGGCAGTTTACACTTAAAAAGCATAGGAATAATGGCTAACC
>CAYONQ010000137.1:0-1941 GCA_964405375.1 uncultured Pirellulales bacterium | reverse complement strand
ATCTTCCATCCAGCCCACGTGGTATTAAGCGCAATGGTAACCGCATCAATGTTCAGGTTGCACGCAAAAAAGACCAATTTCTTTATAGTCTTAATAATCGGCTATATCGGCTCCATTGGAGTCGCTACGGTTAGTGACTCAGTGATTCCATACGTCGGCGAAGTTTTGCTTGGTCTGCACGCCCACCACCATATAGGTTTCATTGAAGGCTGGTATGTGGTCAATCCTGCTGCGCTACTGGGCGTTTTAATCGCCTGTGCTTGGCCAAGGACAAAATTCCCGCATGCCGGCCACGTCTTACTTAGCACCTGGGCCTCCTCCTTTCATATGATTATGGCAATGGCTGGACCGCTGCCACTGTGGAAACTCGTGAGTAGTTTCATATTTCTGTTCTTGGCCGTCTGGCTGCCATGCTGTGTTAGTGATATAGTATTTCCGCTTCTGTTCGTCAAAATCGAAAAGCAAGCCTCGCACAGCCGACCAAAAAATAGCAGATAGACTATACGCTAAAAGCTGTAATTAGTGGACAGGTTCTCGCCGACAGGATAAAATATCCACAATGAAACCGTATCCATTAAAATTTAAGCCGATTTACAAGCAGCGAATATGGGGCGGCCAAAAGCTGCGGGAGCTCTTCGGTAAGGATATACCACCATTTGAAAAAACCGGCGAAAGCTGGGAACTGGCCGATTTGACGGACGATAAATCCGTAATCGCAAATGGCGAACTGACCGGCCAAACCCTCAGCTCGGCAATAAAAAAATACCCGAAAGAGATAACAGGCGATGAAAATTTCTCCGGGCCTTTTCCGCTGTTAATTAAATTCCTCGACGCCGAGGATATCCTGAGCGTGCAGGTCCACCCTGATGAGCAAACCTGCCGGCGATTGGGTAAAGGTACGCCTAAAACCGAGTGCTGGTATATCATATCCGCCCCCGCGTCTTCCTGTCGGAAGACAGGAGCGGGGGTAATTTATAAAGGGCTGAAAAAAGGCGTAACAAAAGAACAATTCGCCGAAGCGATAAAGAAAAGCACCGTCGCGGAACTGCTGACAAAGGTGCCTGTTGAAGCTGGCCAGTGCCATTTCATTCCAGCCGGCACCACCCACAGCATCGGACCAGGGCTTTTAATCGCCGAGATTCAAACGCCTTCTGACACTACCTATCGGGTCTTTGACTTCAACAGAGTTGACGACACCGGAAAGCAAAGGCAGCTACACATCGAAGATGCTCTGGAAAGTATCCACTTCGATGCATCCGGCGATAACCTTTCGGTTACAACGATGTCTCGGCTGGTAGATTGCGAATACTTCAAGATAGATAAAGGCGCACAGGCCAAAAATTGTGAGCTGCTCCTTTCGCCCGACAAAATGAAGACGCTGATAATTCTAAATGGCTTTGGAACAATTCTGGGAGCTGATGGAATCCCCGTCGAATTCAAGATGGGAGATTGCTTACTTGTACCTGCTGCTTACGAAGGAGCAATGCGGTTCGCCGCCGACACCCAGTACCTGACTGTAACCGTTTAGTCAATCTGAAATCCGGATATGCGACTTTCAATTCCCTTTGCGAACAGCCCCTCGCAGGCCTTCCATCTTCAGGTAACCCTTCTTCCACACAACTAAGGCCGAGACCGCAAAAACAAAAACATATACCACCGCAGCATACCGTGTTCTTATCTGGCTCATTACCACGCCAATTATTGCATAAACGCCGGCGAGCACATAACAAATTACGACTGTCTTTTTCAGCGGTATTCCCCTGTCAATCATCTGGTCGTAAATATGGCCGCGGTCAGAAACAAACAGAGGTCTGTGATTAAGTAATCTCCTCACCAGCGCAACAGCGGTATCGAGAATGGGCAGGCCAAAGACAACGATTGAAGCCATCCACCATCGGGGAATTTGCCCGGCAAACAAAACCATCAGTGCAGCTATCGTAA
>CAYONQ010000136.1:0-1998 GCA_964405375.1 uncultured Pirellulales bacterium | reverse complement strand
GGATGATGTCTTTTTCAGGATTGTATGGTGTTTGGACCTCGAGATTGTCGAGCGGGCAGTACCCCATAATCTCTTCGCCGTCCGCTACGAACTGTATATCGATGTATCTCTTGTGCGCCTCGAGTTTGCACTGTTCCATCGGCTTGGTCGTATATCGCTGAACAAGGTAATAGAGATTATCGCCGTCAACATCGTATCGGCCGTCATCCTTTTCAGCCTGCTTTTTGTCACTTAGAATCTCAAGTGCTTTTGTAATGGCTTCCGACAATTTGATGTATGTATCTGCATTTTCAATCTTATCGACAATCATTTTTACACCTCCAATCTTTCGCGCAAATCACCGAGTAGTCGGCCGGTCGAGACCCTCACCTGCTCCATCGAGTCCCGTTCACGCACCGTAACGGTATTATCTTCCAGCGTCTGGCCGTCAACGGTGATACAGAACGGCGTGCCCGCCTCGTCCTGCCGACGATACCGCCGGCCAATCGCACCTTTCTTGTCGTAAAAGCAGTTAAAATACCTCTTCAGCTCGTTATAGATATTGTGTGCCACCTCGGGCATATTGTCCCTCTTGACCAACGGGAAAACCCCCACCTTTACCGGCGCAAGCGAATGATGAAACCTGAGCAAATTCCGCTGCTCACCCCGCACCATCTCCTCATCATACGCATCCACCAAAAACGCCAGCGCACTCCTGTCGATACCGGCACTCGGCTCAATCACGTAGGGAATATAATGCCTCTTCTTCTGGTCGTCAAAGTAGGATAACGGCCCTTTCTCGAAGTTATCCGCCTCGCCGGCCAATTCGATCTTTGCCAGCTCACCCTTATTTTCGAACCACTTATTCAGCGTCCTTATCCCCCGCTGATGCTGCCGCAGGTCATAATCCGTGCGATTTGCGATTCCCTCGAGCTCCTGCCAGTCGCCGCTGCCGAACGGAAATTTATACTCGACATCGACGCACGCCTTCGCATAATGCGCAAGCTCATCGGCCCCGTGGTCACGCATCCGCAGGTTCTCTTTCTTAATCCCCAAATCGATGTACCAGTTATAGCGCAATTCCTTCCAGCGCTCGTACCATTTTTCATCGGTCCCCGGCTCGCAGAAAAACTCAAGCTCCGCCTGCTCAAATTCCCGAGTCCTGAAGATAAACGCCTTTGTCGTAACCTCGTTGCGAAAGCTCTTGCCAATCTGCGCAATCCCGAAGGGAATCTTCACCCTCGTAGTATCCAGAACGTTCCTGAAATTCGCAAAAATCCCCTGCGCCGTTTCAGGTCGAAGATACAGTGTCATCGAGTCATCGACATTAGCGCCCATCTGCGTCTCGAACATCAGCTTAAACGGCATCGGCTCGGTAAACTGACCCACCGCCCCGCAATTCGGGCAGGTCTTATTGCTTAAATCCTGCTTCTGTGCCATCGCCGCATCAATCGCTATATGCTCGGTATGCTCCTCGGCCTGCCCCGTTAGAGGGACGTGCTCTTTTAAATGGTCAACCCTTGTTCTTGTATTGCATTTCTTGCACTCGGCCACAAGGTCGGCGAACTGGTCGGTATGCCCGCTGGACTTCCACACCAGCGGGTGCATAAGAATACTGCAATCCAGCCCCACGACATCGTCCCGCATCTGAACGACCGTCTTCCACCACGCTCTTCTGACATTGTTCTTTAGTTCGACACCGAGAGGCCCATAATCGTAACAGCTCGCCAGCCCGCCGTAGATTTCGCTCGACTGGAATATAAACCCCCTTCGCTTGCACAGCGACACGATATCTTCGAGTTTGGTTATCTTTTCCATACTAAATCCCTCAACAATTTTGGGCTAATTGACGTATTATATAAAAGAAGCACCCGATTACAAGAATTGAAACTTGAGCCGTCTATTATTATCTTGTAGTATAGAGACGGTTAATTTACTCGAACTGACCGATTCAATATGTAAAATTTGGTTTCCGTTCACAGTATTTTAGATAATTGAAGTAAAAGTTTGTTTTTGTCC
>CAYONQ010000135.1:0-2280 GCA_964405375.1 uncultured Pirellulales bacterium | reverse complement strand
TATTATATTTATTTGCCTTACAACAATTTTCTAAAACCTTAACGGGACAGTAGTGGTATAACAAGTGTTAGTAGCAAGTGGGTAACCCCGGCAACAAGAAAACCCCCAATCCTAAACAGAAGGATTGGGGGCTAAACATTTTTTAGGAGGGTCGATTTATGAGTTTCGATAACAGCAAATCATCGCAGCGCCAAAGAAGCGAAGCATCTGTTGAGCTTCTCAGGAAGCTCAAGGGGAAGTTGCTCTCTGACGATATTTCAACTGCGAGACTGGCGGCTTTGAACCTGTCATGGAAACAAGAGGATGGTTTAGCTATACTTACGGAGGCATTATTCGGCAACTATCCAAGGACAGCTAAAAAGGCAGCAGCCTACGGACTGAGGAGTATGAATGGCAGAATGCAGAAAATGGGTTCTGAGGTTCTTGAGCAAGGACTAAGACATCGTGACCGTACTACCAAAGCAGCATGTATTAAGTCTATATCCCTGATGAAAGGTCAGGTTTCGGGAAAAGGGAACAACAGAAAAAGGCCCAGCTTACTCCAAAGGAAAAACGCAGATTGAAAAAAGAAAAGAGGAATAAATAATTTTCCCGTGGTGTCCGGTGCCCGCGGCGGCCTCGGTGGTTAAAGTTGAACTGATGCGAGTATTTATTTTGACTTTCGAAACCTTATTTTAGGACAATTAAATGCCATTTAAGACAATGGGTCTTGCTGACCCGCTGGTGCGGGGTATTCTTGCCACCGGCTACACCGCTCCAACCGAAATCCAGTCCCAGGCCATCCCTGCTATCTTAGCGGGAAAAGACATCATCGGCTGCGCCCAGACAGGTACCGGTAAAACCGCAGCGTTTGTATTGCCGATCCTCAACCGGCTCGAGACTGTCCCTCAAAAGACCCAAAAGAAGCAAACCCGTGCGCTGGTTGTGACCCCGACCCGCGAACTGGCGGTTCAGATCGAACATGCTATCCGCGGTTATGGTCGGTTCATGAATCTCAAAACGATCGCAGTTTATGGGGGCACACAGATTGAAAGCCAGATCAGGTTTCTCCGCGGCGGCGTCGATGTCGTCGTTGCCACCCCCGGCAGGCTGCTGGATCATATCCAACGTAGAACCGTGAACCTGTCCGCCGTCGATATACTGGTACTGGATGAAGCAGACCGGATGTTCGACATGGGCTTTATCGAAGACATCCGAAAGATCGTCAGAGAGCTTCCGGACCAACGACAAACCCTGCTGTTTTCGGCCACGATGCCCAAGGCGGTCAAAAAACTGACCGAAAGCATACAAAAATCGCCACAAATGATCCAGATTGGTCGTCAGCATAATCCGATTGAGACTATCACACAGCATATCTACTCGGTCGAGAAGGCGCTGAAGATGGACCTTCTGCTGCACATGATCGAGGCTTGGCGGATGTTCAGTGTGCTGGTGTTCTCGCGGACCAAATACGGGGCTGACAGGATCAGCCGACAGCTCAAACACGCCGGCGTCGTCGCGGTCGCTATCCATTCCGGCCGTACCCAGAACCAGCGGCAGCGGGCACTCGACGGCTTTCGCAGCGGCAAGTATCAGGTCATGGTCGCCACCGATGTCGCCGCCCGCGGCATCGATGTCGAGGGGATATCACACGTCATCAATTACGATGTGCCCACTCACGCCGAGGATTACGTCCATCGGATAGGCCGGACAGGCCGAGCGGCGGCCACCGGCGACGCGATCACGTTCGTTTCAAGGGAAGAGGAAAAGTACCTGCGCGAGATTGGCAAGTTCATAGAACGCAAACTCACGTCGCAGAAGTGCAAGGGCTTCTCATACGTTAAGTCCCCGCCGGACAGGCCGAAGAGCGCCAAAAGCTCCAAACCCTCGCGACGCAAGGAACTGCCAAAAAGCAAACGTGCCGACAGGTCAACAAAGTCATATCGTGGCGGCCGCCGCAAACCACTCAAAAGCTAAAGCATTACCACTCGTATATTTTGAGTGAGGGTAACCCCCGGCTTCGCGGAAGCTACGCCGTGGCAAGCCACCGAAGCGGAGAAAGTAGAAAGTTGAACAGGAGAGCCAGATAATCCCAAGCGTGGATTCCCGTAAGTTTTCAATGCTTGATATTTTTATAAGGACGGATAGAATTTACTCAAACTGGCTAACGGTCGGTTTGAGTTAATAAGGATTGAACTTAATTGGGAGGTAAGATTATGAGAATTGTATATTTATGTATGTTATTGGCGGTGTTGGCTGTCGGCGGATGTGCTGCGAGCTCAGGGGAAAGCTATGCGAGGG
>CAYONQ010000134.1:0-2286 GCA_964405375.1 uncultured Pirellulales bacterium | reverse complement strand
CACTGCTTGCTCACTGGAATAATACCTGTTATCCCGAATTATTGTGAACGGTTACTATAATTTTTATTTGCAGTCCCGCACATATCTATCATCGACGCAGTTTGTAACGCTGCCTGAATATTTGCGATGAGTTGGGCTTCATAGTCATTAACGTACGGTTCTTGATTTACCCCCAGCTTTGCTGCTAATTCCCTTAATTGTATCTCTTTGCTTTTAGCTGGGTCTTTTTTGCTACCAGACATAATTGCAAGCAGTTCTTTCTGATATTGCTCCAATTCTTCGTGCGTCATTGTTTATCCCTTTTTATCTCACTGGCCTTGATAGGGGCAAGTTATACATTTTGCATTTTTATATGTCATTTTGCTTTTTGCATCTTGATTTTTGATTTTATCTCTACAAGCCATCCTATCTGTTGATTTCTGGTTTCTTTTTGTACCAGTCCGTATTGGCTTCGAGCATCCTTGCGATTCGAAGCAGTTTATCTTCGGTAAAGGCCGGCGAAAGAATCTGCAGGCCGATGGGAAGATTATCTTTATCGAACCCGCAGGGGACGCTAACGGCCGGCACGCCGGCTAAATTGGCGGCTATCGTATAAATATCCGAAAGATACATCTGCAGTGGGTCGTTGATTTTTTCGCCTATCTTAAAAGCGGTTGTCGGCGAGACCGGCATTAAAATGCAATCGCACTTTTCAAATGCGCCGGCAAAATCACTGCGTATCAGGTTTCTGGTCTTAAGCGCCTTTAAGTAATAGGCGTCGTAGTAACCGCTCGACAACGCATATGTCCCTAACATTATCCGCCTTTTGACCTCTTTGCCGAACCCCTCGGCACGGGACTTGGTATAGACCTCGATATAATCGCCGGCATCTGTCGTGCGGTGGCCATAATGCACACCGTCATATCGGGCCAGGTTGCTCGAGGCCTCGGCGGTAGCTATTATGTAATAACAGGCAACGGCATAATCCAAATGAGGCATATCTATCTCTATAATCCGAGCACCGAGACCCTTATACACATCTATCGCATCAGCCAGGGCATTTTTGACCGGCTCGTCGGCGCCGGCATTAAACTGCGGCACAATCGCTATTTTCAATCTCTCTATCGGCTCATCGAGTTTTTCGAGATAATCACAAACGGCGGCGTTTTTCTCATCCACACTGGTACTATCAGCGGGGTCGTGGCCGGCAATAACGTTCATTATCAAGGCCGCATCCTCTACCGTCCGTGTTACCGGGCCGATTTGGTCCAGGCTCGAACCATAGGCCACAAGTCCATAACGCGAAACACGTCCATATGTGGGTTTCAGCCCCACGACACCGCAGAAACCGGCCGGCTGGCGAATCGAGCCGCCGGTGTCCGACCCGAGCGCCGCAAAACACATCCTCGCCGCTACCGCCGCCGCCGAGCCGCCGCTGCTGCCGCCCGGCACCCGGCTTCTGTCCCACGGATTGACCGTCTGTTTCAGACCGGATGTCTCCGTGCTCGAACCCATCGCAAACTCATCCATATTCGTTTTGCCCACTATCACCGCATCGCCGGCCAGCAGCTTTTCAACAGCGGTAGCATTAAAAGGGGCGTGGAAATTCTCTAATATCCTCGACGCACAGGTGGTAGCACCGAACGTTGTGCACATATTGTCCTTTACCGCCACCGGCACACCGGCCAACCGCCCCACCGGCTCTCCGGCGGCAATCTTGTCATCAATTGCGCCGGCTTTAGCCAGCGCCTGCTCTTTGAACGTGCTGATGTAGGCGCCGATAACCGGCTCGTATCTCTCAATCGATTCAAAAACGGCCTGGGTAGCTGCGACGCTTTTGACCTCGCCTGCTGCGATTCGGTCCCGCAGTTGTTTGCAATCCATATTCAGCAATTCATTTTCCCTCATAGTCGCAAAGGCACCAGGACACCAAGAAGTGTAAAGTGCCTAAAGTTACGGATTATTTTTCTACTTTAGCTCACTTCTTTTTTCTTTGTGGCTTCGTGTCTTCGTGGCAAATTAGTCCAGTATTTTCGGCACTTTGAAAAATTCCCCATCCCGCTGCGGTGCGTTAGCCAACGTCTTTTCAGTTCCAAGCGAGTCCTTGACCACATCCTCACGGAAGACATTACTAATTGGCAGGCAATGTGCCAGCGGTTGAACGCTGGTTGTATCCAGCTCGTTCATTTTCTCCACATAGTCAAGGATTGCGCATAGCTGGCCCGTAAATTCTTCAACTTCCGTCTCGGTCAATTCCAGACGGGCCAACATAGCAACTTTTTTCACCTGTGTTTTATCGATTTTTTC
>CAYONQ010000133.1:0-2697 GCA_964405375.1 uncultured Pirellulales bacterium | reverse complement strand
CAATGTGCGGAAAGTATTCCCTTTTTTCCCTGCTGCCGTAAAATGGAGTTGCTGAGAAATCGACTTGAACGAACGGGCCGAACTCCTCTTCGTGTTGCTCTTTGAGACGGTCATAGAGGCGATTCATAAATTGACGCCAGACCAATTCCTCATCTCTGCCTGATTGTCTTTTTGGTTTTGTTTTTGCGTGGACGTGATGGGCCTCGTCGTTCATTATTATCAGGTCGGGATATTCGGAGAGAAAATCGAGAATGATTTCGCCTCTTGGTTGTTCTTCAACATCCTCACCTGTATATTTTGCCCAAAGGTCTTGAGCGGTTGATTTGAACCTGAATTGCTGCCAGTTTGTAATATAAACGAAGGGACCGTCAGGCGGAGACGAATTTGACTGCACATCAGCCGGTTCGAGTATTTCAAAATGGAAACGCTCTCGCCAGTGTGAACCATCAGGGACAAATAGAGAACGCTTATAGTCAGAAGTTTCTGGGTCGCGATTTCCGGTCTTAGGGTCGCGTTTGCCTTTGAAAGAATCAAGCAAGCGGTTTAGTACCTCATGGCCAGGAGTGACAACAAGAAAGCGGTAAGAATAATCGCCGGATTCGTTATTTATCTCGTTGAAGTATTGCCAGATGAGCAATGCTGCAAGAACCCAGGTTTTGCCTGAGCCGGTTGCCATTTTCACGGCATATTTTGGGAAACGGATGGTTTCGACTTCATTTTTTAGCGGAAGATGCTGGTATAATGCTTCGGGCGCCACTTTTTCAAACAGTTCCTGCAAATTTTCGGCCTTGAGTATCTCGCAGCAATAAATAACCGTCTCAATAGCGCGCCTTTGGCAAGCGTAGAACTTTTCTGTCGTGTCCTCATCACGATTAAACCAATAATTGAAAAGTTCGAGTGTGGTTT
Organism: uncultured Pirellulales bacterium; assembly: GCA_964405375.1. Taxonomy (GTDB): domain Bacteria; phylum Planctomycetota; class Phycisphaerae; order Sedimentisphaerales; family Anaerobacaceae; genus CAYONQ01. Next base: position 1,791 of record CAYONQ010000133.1, on the reverse strand, counting down.
GGGTAACGCCGTTATAACCCTGGTCGATCCATGCCTGGACTTCGCCTTCGAGCGCTTTGGCTAAGTACATCTGAGAGAAGGCGGCGCTATTTTTTCTTTTAGCCATAATATTATCTAAAGTTTAAGTGTTGCGCCAGCGTCATTGCCGAAAATGTCAACTACCCGCACGGCAATTATGCGGTCTTTTTTCTTCTCTAAAGTTTCGGTTGCTGTAATAGGAACCGTTTTTGCTTTTCTGCCGTTTCCTCTAAATGCCTGCCACTGACTTTTGAAAGTGCAGCCGTCATAGTCCCAGTCAACGGCCCAGTAATCTATGAGAACTGCGAAGTTGTCTTTGGCAAGTTTCATCAGGGTAGTATAATCGGATTCGCCTTTTTTCGACAGATGGCTGACGGGTATATCCATCAGGACGTATCTGTCCAGTGAGATTGAGATTTTCTCTTTGCCGTCCGGTTTTTCTTTTATCTGCGGTTTTCCGAGTTTAAGGTACGGTCTTTCGTAGAATACTACCTTGTCGGAGAGGGCTTCTATATCTTCATCGGATTTTGCTTTTTTCAGGTAATCGTAAATGTCAGGTGGGATATCGCGAGATTCAATTTTGATTTTTATTTTGTCTTTTAGGGCGTTAAGCCGAGATTCAAGTGCCTGCGAATAGTTGTATTCATAGTCCCAGCCGAGGATAACGAGTCGTTTGTAGCCGCGGCCATCAAGGTTTTGGGTCTGGAGGGCAAGTTCTTCAGCTTTCCTGGCAGTGACAGGCCGGTCGGGATAGCCAACATATACCAGTTCATCAATATTGTCGGTTTTTCGGATACCCAAGCCGCTTATTTTGTCTCTCGGTGTTGCGCCGTAGAGTTTAAGGATAAGGTGCTGCATTTCCCAGATACGTCCGCCGGTTAGATAAATCATCTCCCGCTGATAGTTGCCAATATTTTCGATAAGGAATGGTTTGGCTGCCATTTCTACAAGACGTGCACGGGTTACCTGAATACCGACTTTGCCAAGCTCACATCCAATCCAGTGTCTGCCAAGTTCCTCAGAGGCTGTAAGGGTGGTGCCTGATCCCAAGAAAAAATCAGCGATTAAGTCCCCTTCATCAGAAGAGGTTTTGATAATACGTTCAATGAGTGCTTTTGGTTTCTGTGTTGCGTAGCCTATTCTTTCTTGAGCAGTCGGCCCAATAAAATTGATGTCTGTCCAAACATCGTGCATTGGGACACCTATGTTTTCTTTGTCCCGTTTAATATAGTCACCAGCATCATCCCTTAATCTTACTAATTTCCCATCTACAAAGCCCCTGACTGTATCTTCTATCCATTCAGGATGAGAGTAATCCTGGTATAGCATATTAAATTTTGCTTTATCTGATTTCCGATAAAGCAAAATGTTGTCGTGCATCTTCTGAAAAGTGCTTGCCACATTGCTCCATCGTCTATAATGCCAGATTATTTCGTTTACCATATTGTTTTTGCCGAATATTTCGTCCATTAACAATCTCACATATGAATTAGCGTGCCAATCTGAATGCACATAGATACTACCATCTTCTGACAGCAATCTCTTCATCAACTGCAACCTTGGATAAAGCATATCAAGGTATGAATCTGTACCGCCGGCCCAGGTGTCTTTATAAGCGAGGCGTTCAATAACCGAAGGCTCTTTGGTAAATTCGTTGCCTTCGATAGTCATTTTGTGAGAATAATCAGCTTTGGAATCGAAGGGCGGGTCGATATAAATAACTCAAACTGACCGATTTTAGGCCGCGAGGAGTTTTTCCAGACGGCGAATAAC
>CAYONQ010000132.1:0-2819 GCA_964405375.1 uncultured Pirellulales bacterium | reverse complement strand
TCCACAGGCGGCTTAGCCGCCACAGCTTCGCTTTAAGCTGACTAAATTCGCATGTCGTAGCTTGTTGCTGTTTGACCGCTAAGGAAGCGGAGGAGATTGACCACGAATTAACACGAATGGGCACGGACTTTTTTGGGCCACAGAGTTCACAGAGAACACAGAGTTTTTAGTCGGCTTTGTGTTCTCGGCAAGCTCTGCTCTCAAAGTAAACTTTTGCCGCAGAAACTCGCCTTCGTCCACAGGTGGCTTAGCCGCCACAGCTTCGCTTTAAGCTGACTGAATTCGTATGTCGTGAATCGTATCTCGTTAGCGGAGGACGGAAGGAGTTTTGAATTTTGAGTTTTAAGTTTTGAGTTGCGGAGTCCGCCGTAGGCGGAGCTTCGATATTTGGTTGAAAGAATTTGCGGATTTGGGGCGTGTGAGGGTATCAGTAAATCGGGGTATCAGGTTGTGGGTATCAGGGGAGCAGGATATCAGAAAGAAAATCAAAGATTAAAAAGCAAAATGTAAAACCACAGCGTAACCCCTGCCAAAAACAAGAAGGGGCAAGAATTCAAAAGTAAATGCGGTGTTGACGGATTAGAGGATTTTGGGTAAAAAAGTAAAGCGTTCAGCGGGCGGCGTGTAGCGGATAGTTCGCCGTAGGCGAATCTTCGATATTTGGTTGAAAGAATTTGTGGGGTTGGGGAGATGGTTATTGGTTCAGACGAAGAGTTTGTTTTCATCTTGTGCGATTACTCTGTCCCGAAGAGCTTGGCAGAGGGGGATAATCGCTTGAAAACCAAGACCTTCATTCTTTCTAAACAAGGACTCAGACAGTAAAAGGTATTCCCAACGCTGTGGTTGGTTATGCTCCTTTGGAGGTGATACTGTTGATGCCTGGTCACACCAAGCAACAGCAGCGCGTGCTTTTACAGCTACGTTAGGGTTGTCTATATCTTTGGTGGCTTTTGTTTCCAAGAGGTACATTTTGTCGGATGTCTTAATAATGAAGTCTATTTCGTACGTTCTAAGGATTCCTGTTTCATCACGATATTGTATTTTGAGCTTGTGCCTTCTGTCGAGTTTACAGAAAGAGACGACTTCGGAAGATGTGTTAAGAACATTGAGCATAAAATCGCGTTCGAAACCGCCGCCTTTCGGCTGGTAACCTAATCGAGGATAAATGCTTTTGTCTGTTTCAACAGATTTACTTTCTCGAACCATTATCCTCGAAACTTCTGATAACTTACCCCAGATGCCTTTCGGCTCATATTTGTATCCCTCAATCAGGCGGATTATTTCCTGGCGAACGGCATTGACAATATGGTCAAAAACATCGGGGTAATTCAGGACACAGTAGTTTTCCGGTTTGGCAAAATCAATTTGCTGACTAAAACAGTAAGCAGAAACATAATCATCTATTAACCGGGCAATATCAGCACGCTTAGCAGTTAAGATGGAGCTTTTGCCCTTTGTTGCGACTGCTTTTGAGGCCTGCATTAAGAAAAAATTGTAATCGAAATACTCGTTGTCTAATTTCCAGCTTTTTGTTTTTTTGCCGGTTTCAACGTGGGTTTCCTGAATGATGAGTTTTGAAAGAAACTGTTTCAATTGATTAAAATTGCCGGGATATCTTGCAAGACTGCTGACGTCCAATTGCGAAATGTCTGGTAGTCGGCCCTCATCATATATCTGGATGGGCCATGCTATATCAAAATAAGGCATTCTTTCGGGGACAGCGTCCACAGGAATTATATCTCCGGTGGAGGTTGTTTTGCTGGTGTCACCAGTGCCGATAATGTAACCCTCTTGTTTTAAGCTTTCATAAAACGCACGGAATCTCGGATGTTCGACAACGAACAGGAAATCAAGGGAATTAGACGGTGCTTTGTTCAGGCGTATTTCATTGTAAGCCTGCTTCTTTGAATCTTGTAACTCTGGATAATCGTAAGATGGAAACATAAGGCGGAGGCCTCGGCCGACTATCTGTTCCAAGAGAAGGTCGGCTTCCGTTGCTCTAAGCACGACGATAACGGCGATATTATTTTTGTCAAATCCCTCGCGTAACATCAAAACGGAAATGACTACCCTGAGAGGGTCGTCATCTATATCTATCTTGGCAAGGTCGTTTCTTGCTTGTTTTAGTTCTGAGTCCTTTAGGTCGGAGTGTATGGCCAAAACTTGCGTTTCATCGTAGTAACTAGCATTTTCATCGGTTAAGTTTGCAAAATGCTCTTTGGTAAGGTCAGCAACTTTTGTATCCTCACAGAGCACCAGCATAACTGGTTTTTTATCGAGGGATTTATTTTTGAATTCAGAGGATAGCTGCTGAAGTTTTGAACGGCCTATTTCTAAGAGCAGTTTCTGTCCTGCTGAAAGTCCTGCTATTGCGCCCCTGCGATGGCTGCCATCCGGTTCAAGCCGTTCTGCTCTGAAATCAAGCTCTTCTAAGGTTTCGCCTGCAACAGATTGACGTTCTTCCAGAAATAGCTGTTTGACCAGCATCTCGTGCATTGCATTTATGAGCGGGTAATCATAAACAATGTGCGGAAAGTATTCCCTTTTTTCCCTGCTGCCGTAAAATGGAGTTGCAGAAAAATCGATTTGAACGAATAGGCCAAACTCCTCTTCGTGCTGTTCTTCGAGACGGTCATAGAGACGATTCATAAATTGACGCCACACTAATTCCTCGTCTTTGCCTGTTTGTCGTTTTGGTTTGGTTTTTGCGTGCACATGATGAGCCTCATCGTTCATCACTATTAGGTCGGGGAATTCGGAAAGAAAATCGAGGATAATTTCGCCGCGAGGGGTTTCTTCGACATCTTCGCCGGTATATT
>CAYONQ010000131.1:0-3185 GCA_964405375.1 uncultured Pirellulales bacterium | reverse complement strand
TTATTCGCCGCCTGGAAAAACTCCTCGCGGCCTAAAATCGGTCAGTTTGAGTAATAACAATGAACCATTTAACCAATTATATACTCTCGGCTGCAGGCCGAATCCACAATTTTGCCTTTTAACTTTTAACTTTTTACTTTCCAAACTGACCGATTGGTCAGTTTGAGTAAATTATGCGAAACAAACCCAATTTGCTGAACGCTCAAATGAACGTAAGCTCAGTTAATACAATGAACTATGAACTACGAACTATGAACTATTTTATGCAAAACAAAGCCAATTCAAACCCAATTCAAACCCAATCAAACCCAATTCAAACCCAATTCGAAGCCAAAACAAACCCAATTCGAACCCAAAACAAACCCAAACAAACCCAAAACAAAGCCAAAACAAACCCAATCAAACCCAACCTGTAGTGAGCTTGTCGAATCTATTTCAAACTTTTTGCTGGGGGATGTCATACGGAGAAAATTATTGTTTTTAACCGTTTATAATGGTAAATGTCAGTTCAATTATGTCGAAAGGTTTCAAAAACATCCTGATAATCAAGCCAAGCTCGCTGGGTGACATAGTTCTGGCCTTGCCGGTGCTTCCGGCCCTGCGCAGAAGTTTCCCCGACGCTAAAATCAGTTGGCTTATCCGCCCAGACTTTGCACCGCTTCTTGAGAATCATCCTCATTTGGATGAGATAATCGTTTTTGACCGCAGATACCTCGGCAAGGGCTGGTATAACCCGCGCGCGTTGGCTTCTCTGCTGGTGCTTATTCGCCGCCTTCGCCGGAGTTCATTCGATGCCGTGTTCGACCTGCAGGGGCTCTTTAGAACCGCTTCTTTATGCTGGCTGACCGGCTGCAAAAAACGCTTCGGAATGTTAACAGCCAGAGAATTCGCCCACATCTTTTATACGCATAAGGTCTCACAGGACAAAGATTGTATCCATTTGGTCGATTACTACTTAAAGATAATCAAGGCCGCTTGTCCCACCCTGCAACAGGGCGGGGCAGGAGCTTCTGAGGTTGATGTGCAGTTTATATTGCCGCAGACGGATGCCGCTGCCGATTCGGTTGACAGATTATTGGCCGGTCACGGTATCCGCTCCGACAACTACGCAGTTTTGATACCGGGCTCTACTCACGGTGACAAATGCTGGCCGATTGAACGTTTTGCCGCCTTGGCCGATAAAATCTCATCCCGCTTTGACCTATCCATAATCACTACCGGCTCGGCTGCTGAGAATAGTATCGCTGAGAAGTTGCAGAAGCTGTCCAATGTCCCGGTAGTAAACCTTGCCGGCCAAACCTCACTTGGCGAGCTGGTGGCCCTGCTGAGAGCTGCCCGGCTGGTAGTAAGCAACGATACCGGCCCGGGCCATATCGCAGCAGCTTTGGGTGTCCCTCTGGTCCTGATATTCGGAAGGTCCAACCCCGCCAGGGTCGCTCCTTTCAGAAGAAGCCGATGTGTCGCGGCGGTTGAACTCGATAGCAGGGGACTTAAGTGCAATAGCACCGACCCAAAGCACGATATTAAAGCCGTAACCGTTGATGACGTTTACCAGAAAGTGTGTGAGCAGTTGGATTTGTAGCTTTGCGCAATACACATCACGCACGACGCACGATGGAGATGCATCGCCTGCACAAATCAGGATACTCGCTGTCGGCCCCCACGCTGGGCCAATAGTTCCAGCAGCGTTCGCATTTTTGGCAACTGCTTTTCGCCGCTGCAACTGTCGTTTCACCGGTGAGCTTTTGCAGTTTCACCTCGCTGACTATACACAAAGCTGCAAATTGTTCGAGTCCGAAATCCTCTAAAATCCCAGCCAATTCCTCGTCCCCGCAGTAAACAGTAACGACCGCCTCCTGATTACTTGCAATCTTTTTCTTCTGCCTCAAGCCTTCCAGTACCCGCAAGACCTCGTCCCGCAGCCCCATCAACCTCTGCCATTTTGTATTTTCGCTCTGCCAGTCGATTGAGTCGTCAACTTCAGGCAGCCGGGCTAAATGCACACTTTCGAGCTTCTCGGATTTAAACTTCATCGCCGCCCATACCTCTTCTGCGGTGTGTGCTAATATGGGTGCCAGCATCCGAACCAGGCAATCCAGGATTCTCTGCATCGCCGTCTGGGCGCTTCGCCTCGATAAGCTGTCCGACGGCTCACAGTACAGCCGGTCCTTCAGCACATCCATATAGATACTGCTCATCTCGACCGTGCAGAAGTTGTAAACAAGCGAGAACACCCTGTGAAAAACAAAATTGTCGTAGTTTTCAGTTACGCTGGCGATTAGCTTTTGCAGTTGCTGCATCGCCCATTTGTCTATCTCGTACATATCCTCGTAAGCCACCGACATTGTCTCCGGCTCAAAGTCATCGATATTGCCGAGTAGAAATCTGAGCGTATTCCTGATTTTCCTGTAGGCGTCCTGTGTCCGTCCTATCAGCTCATCGGTGCACCGCACATCTTCCTGATAATTTATACTCGCCACCCACAACCGCAGGATGTCCGAACCGTATTTCGCTACCTCCTCTTGAGCGTTAACGTAGTTGCCGAGTGACTTCGACTGCTTCATCCCTTTCTCGTCAACGGTAAAGCCGTGCGTCAGAACGCTTTTGAATGGCTCCTTGCCGGTTGCACCGAGGGCCGGCAGAAGCGATAGCTGGAACCACCCGCGGTGCTGGTCCGAGCCCTCGAGATATAAATCGACCGGCACAGGCCAGCCGGCCTTCTTTACACACACGCTGTACCAGCTACAGCCCGACTCAAACCATACATCGATGATATTTTCTTCCTTCTGCAGGTCGTCAAAATCAAACCCGTCCGGTAACTCAAAGTCCTCACCTAAAATCTGGCGAGGCGAATCGGTGAACCAGCTGTCCGAACCTTTCTTGGCAATGTGCTTGGCCGCAGCTAACACGGATTCCTTCGTCATCAGACTTTGCCCGCGACTGTTCACAAACGCCGGTATGGGCAGTCCCCAGCTTCTCTGTCTGCTGATACACCAGTCCGGCCGGGATTCCAGCATCCCCTCGATACGCTTCTGGCCCCATGCAGGAATCCATTTCACGTTTTTAATCCGCTCCAGCGCTAAATCACGTAAACTCTTACCTATCCCCGGCAGTTCCTTATCGACACTGATAAACCACTGCTCCGTCGCCCTGAATATCACCGGCCCTTTGCTCCGCCAGCAGTG
>CAYONQ010000130.1:0-3190 GCA_964405375.1 uncultured Pirellulales bacterium | reverse complement strand
CACTCTTAAACGCAATTGCTTCAGCAATCCTTACAGACCTTTGGTGAATGAAGTTTTTATTGCTTCTAAAGATTTTTGTTTCTATTATTATATCGTGTTCTGTCATGTCACTTACACTCGGTTTTTAGTGTAAAAATTATTGTTTCCAAAATAGCCATTTTGACCTTACCCCATTTATTGTACCACTATAGATTAGAATATCCAGCGTTAATTAATTCTGCCTGCACAGGCATGCTTGTGGAAAATTTTTGGTCTCCTGCCCGATAGTTTGTAATGATCAGTTCGTCGATTTCTCCTCTGCCGGAAGCTTTGCAGTTTATCGCTCTCACAGCTTTGACTCTTTCTATTGTAAACCCCTTGTAGTGTTGCTCAAAGAAATGGTCCTCTGGGTCTTCATTTTTTGGGTCGGAGTTGCTTAAAATAAACTTTGCGCCTTTGCCGTGTATGTGTCTGCAAAACTTGGCAAGTCGTTTCTGAGCGTCTTCATCAAAGTCTTCTTTTGAATAAGAAGTAAAGCTTGCGGTTGGGCTTAATGGGCGGTATGGGGGGTCAAAATATACGAAAGCACTTTTGTCAATGTATGGTTCGCTGTCTGTGAAGTCGCCGCAAATCATTTCCGCATTCTGCAAGACACTTGATACACTTCGTAAGTTATCCTCATTGCATATAGTGGGATTTTTATAATCACCAAAGGGAACATTGAATAGACCTCCCTTGTTAACACGATACAGGCCATTGTAGCAGGTTTTGTTTAGAAAAATGAGCTTTGCGGGGGAGCGGTCTGCGTTGAATTGGTCGCGGATTTCATAGTAGAAATCCTTTCGCCCCGAACGCTTCCTGATAAACGCCGTTTCAAGGTAACGTAGCTCAGAAATCAGCACATCAACATTGGTCTTAATTTCATTGAAGCAGTTGATAAGGTCCTGGTTTATGTCGAAAAGGAAATAGCGTTTGAACTCCGGGTATTCGTAAGCAATATGAAAAAAGACAGCGCCTCCACCGACAAAAGGTTCGATGTAAGTATCGATTTGACCTGCGCGTATCTCGTCTATAGGCAGACGCTTGTCTATTTCACCAAGCAGTTGAGTTTTACCCCCTGCCCATTTGAGAAATGGTTTGGCCTTAACAGCTAATAGTGTTGCTCCCATTATATAAGGTCCCTGGCCTTCACGCCCAATGCGTTGGCAATCCTTTGTACATTTAGCAGGCTGACGTTGCGCTCAAACCGCTCAATACTACCAATGTAAGTTCTGTGCAGATCTGCCCGGCGAGCAAGTTCTTCCTGAGTCCAGCCCTTTTCCAAACGTAAAGCTCTCACCCTATGGGCAAACGTTTTAAGTATTTTGGAATTCTTCATAAGGATAATTATTGATCAGGTGATAGTAAGAAGTCTATGATACTATAAGTAGCAATCTTATTTTCGCCGCGCGTCGCTTGTATCTTGCTGGTTGAATCCGGCTGGGGGGATGTTAATTTCGATAGATTCCTCGGCTCCCTCGACTTTGCTCGGGACAAGGTGCGCTCAGATCAGGCGGCGAGGGGTAAACATTTAATAGCGTGCGGCGTTTAGCGGGTAGTGGTTAGGGTAATTTCCTTCGATTAGACTCCCCTATGGGACAGGCAGGATAGACGGCGAGGAGTAAACAATTAAGAGCGTGCGGCGTTTAGCGGGTAGGGTTTAGGGTAATTTATTTACGACGTTCTTTGGCTGGCCGGTGAGGAAGGCGTTGATGTTGTCTATCGTGATGTCGAGGAGTCGCTGCCTGGCGGCTTTTGCGGTCCAGCCGATGTGAGGGGTGATGAAACAATTCTTCGCGGTCAAGAGCGGATTGTCGGGGGCCGGCGGTTCCGTTGAGAGGACATCGAGGCCGGCACCTGCGATACGTTCGGAGTTCAGGGCGTCGGCTAAGGCCTGCTCATCAATCAGCGGGCCACGGGCGGTATTTATCAGAAATGCGGTTTTTTTCATAAGGGAGAGGAGCTTTGTCGAGACGAAGCGGTGATTGTCGTCGGTGAGCGGGCAATGAAGAGAAACAACATCGGCGGTTCGGAACAGGGTTTCGAGGTCGGTGAGTTTTACATAGTCAGGGGCATCTTTCGGCTGGGTGCGGGTGCTGACGAGGACGTTCATTTCGAAGGCGTCAGCGATTTTGGCGACGGTCCGGCCTATTCGGCCAAGGCCGATGATGCCGATAGTAAGGCCTGCCAAATCGGCGGTGGAATAGTCCCAGTAGCAAAAGTCGATTGAGCGGGACCATTTGCCGGTGCGGACGCCAGCGGCGTGGTCGGCGGTGCGTTTGGTCAGATTCAAGATATGTGCGAAACAAAGCTGTGCGACGGCTTCAGTGCAGTAGTCGGGGACGTTTGTTACGGGGATGCGACGTTTTGCGGTGGCTTGGAGGTCAACGACGTTGTAGCCGGTTGCGATTACGCCGATGTATTTCAGCTTGGGCAATTTTTCAATCACATCGCGGGAGAAAACTACTTTGTTTGTTATAACAATGTCAGCATATTCGGCACGGCTGATGACATCATCGGGCGGTGTGCGGTCGTAGATTGTGCAATCGCCGAGGGCTTTTAGAGGTTCCCAGCTCAGGTCGCCGGGATTGGCTGTGCGGGCATCGAGGACGACGATGTTCATAGTGTAAATCCTGCCATCGCCTGTCATTTGGGTTTTGCCTTACGCAGTTTTTGTGCGGTGTTAAGCGCTATTTGATGTCGTCTGATACGCTCAGCAGGGCTTCTTTTCAGATTGTCTGTCAGGATAGAAATGTCAACGCCGAAATCTGCTGCGGCCTGGATATGGTCCGCGTTCTTGATGGATATTGAGGTTTTTTTCTTTTGTATTTTTGCGTTTGCCACAAGTGTATAATATCTACACAGGTCAATTTATTCAATAAAAAAGCCCCGCTAAGCGGGGCTTTTAATTCCAAGCACAGTTAAGCCAGCAGCGAAAATGCCTGACGGCTTAATTGATTATCGATTATTGTGTTGATTTTCAATTAGACTGGCAAAAATAAAACGCCCTGCAAAATTTGCAGGGCGTCCTCGTAAACAAGTTTAGTTAAGCCAACAGCGAAAGGCCTGACAATTCACAGTTCTGGATTCCTGCTTCCGCAGGAATGACAAAAGCTGTGTCTAAATTATCCTTTAGAAAGGAGGTGATCCAGCCGCAGGTTCCCCTACGGCT
>CAYONQ010000129.1:0-3262 GCA_964405375.1 uncultured Pirellulales bacterium | reverse complement strand
GCTTGCTCACTGGAATAATACCTGTTATCCCGAATTATTGTGAACGGTTACCATATTTTTAATTTACTATTCTCTATTTACTATTGACTATTTGTTTTTTTGCCACTAAAGATGCGTAACTTTCTTTGATGTGCGTCAAATCAGACAATCCCAAATCCCTTTGCACACCGGCAATCGTTTCATTATCAGGGCCTTCTATTTCTACAAAATCACCAAGTAATGGTAATTCATCTAAAGCAGCACTGCATTGGCCAATTCGCCAGATTCGACGCCTTTTTTCAAAGACCAGTATCTTTTCATACGCAAGGCCCGAAAGTATCTTTTCCATTGAATCCGCATCCGTGATTTCAAGTTCTATCTCCTGTCTTTTTTTAAATTCGCTTTTTTGCCTGGCGCCCTTGTAGGTTATAAATATCCTCTCAGTTTGACCGACCCGTTGCCGACGCAATCGAAGACACTTATCGGTTCTGGTCAAGGTTTTGTCGGCATCATCAAAATAAAGGTCTGTCTGTAACTGCTCTTCTAAAAACTCAGCGCCGAGCTGCGTCAACCTCTCTACCATCTCCTCAGGCGAATCAATCTTCAACTTCGCTTCAATCTCAGTACGCATCAACAGGCAATCCTGTATAATTAGACAACTACATTTACCAGCCGGGATTTAATGATGATAACCTTTTTGGGCTGTCTACCGGCTAATGCGGCGTTGATTTTTTCGCTGGCAAGCGCCTTTTGCTTAATCGTTTCTTCATCGGAGTCGGCGGAGACAACTATCCTGTCTTTTATTTTGCCGTTGACCTGAACAGCCAACTCAATTTCCTTTTCCTTGATAAGGTCTTTATCATATTTGGGCCAGCTTTCGTAAGCGAGCGTACCTGTATGGCCCAGTTTCTCCCACAGCTCTTCAGAAATATGAGGTGCGAACGGAGCAAGAATCAAGATGAATTTTTCGATGACCGATTTCGGCCTGATTTGTTGTTTGCTGATGTGATTTAGAAAAATCATCATAGCGCTTATTGCCGTATTAAAGCCAAAACTTTCGATATCATCACCAACCTTCTTTATAGTCTGGTTCAGCAATCGCAGTGTCTGCTCATCTCCATCAGCTTCTTTTATCGTTTCGAGGAGCTCGCCTGTATCTTCGTCAACAATCATTCGCCAAACTCTCTGCAGGAAGCGATACACACCCTCGACGCCCTGCATGCTCCAGGGCTTGATTGCCTCCAGCGGCCCCATAAACATCTCATACAGCCGCATCGAATCAGCACCATAACCAGCAATAACCTTATCAGGGTTGACGACGTTGCCGCGGGACTTGCTCATTTTCTGGCCATCTTCACCTAAAATCATTCCCTGATTGACGAGTTTCTTGAACGGCTCTTTGGTGCTGACGTATCCGAGGTCGTAGAGGAACTTATGCCAGAACCGCGAATATAAAAGGTGCAGGACGGCGTGCTCTGCGCCGCCGATATACAAATCGACAGGCATCCAGTATTTTTCTTTTTCCGGGTCCCAGCCCCGCCCGCTATTATCGGGGTCAAGGTATCGCAGATAATACCAGCAGCTTCCGGCCCATTGAGGCATTGTATTGGTCTCACGTCTGGCTTTTGAGCCGTCGGCCAACGTTACATTGACCCAATCGTCGATATTAGCCAACGGTGATTCACCCGTTCCGGCCGGTTTATAGTTCTCAACCTCCGGCAGCTCTAAAGGCAGCTCTTTTTCCGACAGGGCGATGATACCGCCGTTGGTATGCAGAATCGGGAACGGCTCACCCCAGTAACGCTGCCTGCTGAATAGCCAGTCACGCAGCTTATAGTTGACTGCTTTGTTGCCTAAACTCCTTTTATTTAACCACGCTGTAATTGCTTCTTTGAAATCAGCCGTTGGTAATCCGTTAAACTCGCCACTGTTGATTGCCTTGCCATCGCCGACGAAGCATAATTCGCCCTGCCTGACCAAATCGGCGTGCTCGCTATCTTCCGGCTCAACAACAGGGACAATCGGCAGGTTGAATTTTTTAGCAAATTCGAAGTCGCGTTCATCGTGGGCGGGCACCGACATAATCGCACCGGTGCCGTAGCTGATTAGAACGTAATCGCTTATCCAGATTGGTATTTTTTCATCGTTCACGGGATTTATTGCGTAAGCGCCGGTGAAAACGCCGGTCTTTTCCTTAGCTAAGTCAGTCCTATCCAAATCGCTTTTGCGTGCGGCTTCCTGACGATACTTTTCAACCGCTTCTTTACAGTTGTCGCCGGTAATTTTATCAATAAGCGGGTGCTCAGGTGCCATTACCATATAAGTAGCGCCGAAAAGTGTGTCGGGGCGGGTGGTGAATACGCGAATTGTCTTGTCGAAACCGTCGATTTTGAAATCCACATCGGCACCGATACTTTTGCCTATCCAGTCGGTTTGCAGTTTCTTTATCGAGTCCGACCAGTCAACTTCGGTCAAATCTTCGAGCAGGCGTTCAGCGTATTTTGTTATTCGCAGCATCCACTGGCGCATCGGCTTTCTGATTACGGGATGGCCGCCTCGCTCGCTGACCCCGCCGACGACTTCCTCGTTGGCCAGAACCGTCCCCAGCGCCGGACACCAGTTGACCGGCACTTCGGCCTCGTAAGCGAGACGATGGTTATCTATATATTCTCGTCTTTGTTCTTCACTCAATCCTTCCGGAATGTGAAGCTGTTCAATCGGCCTGGCTTTCTGCTCGGCCTCGTCAAAGTAACTATTAAACATCTTCAGGAATATCCACTGCGTCCACCTGTAATAACCGGGGTCGGTAGTATCAACTTCTCTGTCCCAATCGTAGCTAAAGCCGAGCATCTTGATTTGGCGGCGCATACTATCGATATTCTTTTGTGTGGTTTTTGCGGGATGTGTGCCGGTCTCTACGGCATACTGCTCCGCCGGCAGGCCAAATGCGTCATAGCCCATAGGATGGAGCACATTGAGGCCTTTCATTCGTTTATACCTGGCGACTATGTCACTTGCCGTGTAACCTTCCGGATGGCCGACGTGCAGACCCTGACCGCTGGGATACGGGAACATATCCAGGACATAATACTTGGGTCTGGAAGAATCAAAGTCTTGTGCTTTGAAGGTTTTGTTCTGTTCCCAGAAGTTCTGCCATTTTTTTTCGATTTCGCTGAACTTATACAAAGCTTTTTTAGGGCGCATCTATCTTCACCGTTTCTTTAACATTCTCAAACTGACCGATTAAGGAAATTTTAATGGTAATGATTATCAAACAAAAACA
>CAYONQ010000128.1:0-3356 GCA_964405375.1 uncultured Pirellulales bacterium | reverse complement strand
GTTATTCGCCGCCTGGAAAAACTCCTCGCGGCCTAAAATCGGTCAGTTTGAGTAAGGTTACATTTTTTGTGGCCATTTATTTTCTCCTTGTAAACGATGTTATATACGCATCGAAATTATAGCGTTTTGTACGAACGATTCAAGTCAAAAAGGATATTACTACAGGCCGTTTTATAATTGATGGTGGTTCTACTATCAAGTGGCTGTAAAATCTTGACAGGCCTATCTCAAGCTGGGACAATCGCCGGTGATATGAGCAAGTACAAAACTGACAGTTTGTTTGCATCTGGAGAAGCAAAACAGGTCAGTTGCAGTCATATTATTCGCGTAGCGTTTGGGTCGGGGGCGGATAGGGAGTTTGATTACCTTGTGCCGGACGAAATCTGGCCGATTGAGCAGGGACAAAGGGTCGAAGCGCCGTTCGGCAGAAAAAACAAGCTCGAAATCGGGTTTTGCGTAGAAACAGATATTAGCCACAGAGAACACAGAGAGGCACAGAGAAAAAGCAAAAGGAAATTTAAGCTGAAAATAGTATCGAAAGTGGTTGATAAAGAGCCGTTGTTGGATGCCAATCTTATGGAGCTAGCACGGTGGATTGGCGATTATTATGTCTGTCCGCTGGGGCAGGTCCTGGCGGCTATGGTGCCGGGGGCGGTCAAGAAGGGGGCCGGCACCAAGACAACAAAGTATGTCTATCTGGTAAGTAGCGCCGGCGAGCCAATCGAAAAATTAACCGGCAGAAAACAAAAGCAGATTGTCAAGTTGCTGCGGGAAAAAGGTGCTTTTGACCCGGATAACGCCGTAAAGTTACAGGACCTGCTGGAAGAGGTCGCCTGTAAAAATGTGCCTGTAAAGAGATTGGCTGAAAAACAGATTATTAAGATAGCCGAAAAGACAACACTGAAATCTCTGCCTGCCATTCCGGAGGGAATGGCAATAAGAGCGGACAAGGTAATTCTCAATGATGACCAGCAAAAGGCGCTATCGCATATAAATGCCGAGATAGACTCATGCAAATTCAGCGTTACGCTTCTGTATGGCGTTACCGACAGCGGCAAGACCGAGCTTTACATAAGGGCGGTCGAGCGTGTCTTGCAAAATAACAGAAGCGCTGTCGTATTGCTTCCTGAAATCGCCCTTACCGCTCAAACTGTTCAGCGGTTCAGCAGCCGGTTTGAAAGAATAGCCGTGATGCACTCGCAGCTTACGGCCTCCCAGCGCAACGTCCAGTGGCAGAAGATAAAGGCGGGCGAGGCGGATGTGGTCATCGGTGCACGCTCGGCGGTCTTTGCACCGCTGGCAAATCTCGGCCTTATCGTCGTTGACGAGGAGCACGAGCCCAGCTACAAGCAGGATACCGCACCGCGGTATCACGGCAGGGACGTGGCGATAAAACGGACGCAATTGTCAAATGCACATTGCATTTTAGGCAGTGCCACACCGTCGTTGGAGACACTGTTTAACAGCCGAAGTAAAAGCCATTTTAAGCTGGTTCGTCTGCCTAAAAGGGTGATGGATTTGGCGATGCCCGAGATGAAGCTTGTCGATTTGCGGGAGGGATTTTCGAGCCACGACGGTATTCAATTGATAAGTGAGCCGTTGGCAGAACATCTGAAAGAGACGCTCGCAAAAAAAGAGCAGGCGATTTTGCTTTTGAACAGGCGCGGCTACAGCAATTTTATATTCTGCCCGTCCTGTAAGCACACGCTGCACTGCCGAAATTGCGATGTAACGCTGACCTTTCACAAATCGGCAGTACCCGACAGCGACCGCGTGCGCACCATTACGGGCAAACATATGAATTATGGCTATGCGGTATGTCATTATTGCCTGGCGCAAACGCTTGTGCCTGAAAAGTGTCCCCTGTGCGGTAAAGGTATGGCGATGATAGGGCTCGGCTCGCAGCGGCTCGAAGAAGAATTGGCTAAAAAATTTCCGCGGGCCCGTGTGGCCAGAGTTGACAGCGACTCTATGGAGCACAGGGATTATTACCGGCTTTTGAAGGATTTCAGCGATGGCCGAATTGATATATTAGCCGGCACACAAATGCTGGCCAAGGGCCTGCATTTTCCGAACGTAACGCTGGTTGGTATTATCAGTGCAGACACCTGTCTTTACCTGCCGGATTTCAGGGCGAACGAACGGACATTTCAATTGATTTCTCACGTGGCCGGCAGGGCGGGACGGTCAGAGAAAAAGGGAACGGTGTTTGTTCAGACCTTTTTGCCGGACCAGCCGGCGATACAGTTCGCGCTGGCCAATGATTTTGAAGGTTTCGTAAAAGAGGAATTGAAGCATCGCAGCACCTGCAATCTGCCGCCTTTCTGGCGATTGGCCTGCCTGACTATGCGCGACATCAATTTTGATAAGCTTGAAGAAGCATCTCGAACGATGCGGGAAAGAATCGACAGTGTCATCGAGCGCGATAATCTGGCGGTGAGTGTCAGAGGACCTATGCCGGCGGTGATAAGCAGAATCCAGCGATTCCACAGGATGCAAATCATTATCCAGGCAGCGAGGGCAGAGACTATCCAGCAGTTATTTACCTCCTTGCGGACGCTTGGGCCTGTTAGAGGTGCCGTTAAGGTCGCCGTGGATATAGACCCTGTCAATTTATTGTAACTTGCAATTCCGCAGCCACTGTGCTATATTTATGCCTTCGATTTTTCGGGGAGTAGCTCAGCTTGGCTAGAGCGCTGCGTTCGGGACGCAGAGGTCGCAGGTTCGAATCCTGTCTCCCCGATTCGCCTTTGGCGAATCAGAGCAGTAGAAAGGAGATAGTAGAAAGTAGAGTAAATTGTTTGCTGCGCAGCCAATAATGATGACTTGGAGAGTATAAAATCCCTCTACTGCGGTCTACTTTCTACTCTCAAAAGGAAAAGGTTATGGCTTTCGCATTTGAAAAACTAACTGTTTACCAAAAAGCCGTTGACTTCGCCGACAAAATTTGTGCCACGACTTCCAAATTTCCGAATGGTTATTACTTTCTGCGTGACCAGCTAAACCGTGCTTCGCTGTCAATATCTGCCAACATCGCTGAAGGAAATGGTCGTTTTACCAAGCCGGACAGAAAAAATTTCTTTATGATAGCACGTGGTTCTTTACAGGAATGTGTTCCGTTGCTTGAGGTGACTCGCAGAAGAGAGTTAATCAACGAAAGAACATATAACGACTTTTGCGGGGAATTGGAAACTTTGGCTAAAATGCTCAGTGGGTTAATTAAGGGAGTTGATAAGCGTATCAGATAAATGTAGCAGCCGTACTTATAAAATCATATAGTCTCCCCGATTGTTTTTACAATGTTACTCAAACTGACCGATTTTAGGCCGCGAGGAGTTTTTCCAGGCGGCGAATAA
>CAYONQ010000127.1:0-3480 GCA_964405375.1 uncultured Pirellulales bacterium | reverse complement strand
GATATTCCCAAGTCCGGCCTGGTTTCTAAAAGGACTTTGCCCTCACCTGCGTGAACGCGGGTTCGGGGGTTGTCGGCTGGGTCGACGATTTTTGAGCTTACGCCTCAGTATTCCTTAACTAGCCAGAGGACATTCGCTACATTTTTCCTCATCGGCTTACCCTCTGGGCAATGATAGTTCTATATCGTATCTCTTGACTTACACAAAATGACGCAATGTTAAGCATCATTAAGGAATGCACCATCATGCTCAATTCCTATTGACAGACGCTCATAATCCTTCTATATTGTAATAAGCGTACAGATCACTTGTTGAGGAAAAGGGTGGGGTATGGCAAAGGAAGCAAGAGCGCGAATCAGAATTAATAAGCTACTCGAATCATCTGGCTGGCGATTTTTTGATTCCCCTGAAGGCAAAGCTAACATCTGTCTCGAAGTCAACTCCAAACTTACGGAACACGCCCTGAATGAACTGGGTGAGGATTTTGAAACGACGAAGGACGGATTTATCGATTTTCTGCTTTTAGATGATAACTCCTTCCCTCTGGTCGTGCTTGAAGCCAAGCGGGAAAGTAAAAACCCGCTCGATGGTAAAGAAAAGGCTCGAAAATACGCTCAATCCCAAAACGCACGTTTCGTCATCCTCTCTAACGGAAACATACATTATTTCTGGGATCTCGAAACAGGCAATCCCTATATCATTACTGCCTTTCCGACATATGAGTCGCTAAACCACAGGAAATCGTTCAAGCCTAATACAGTCACTCTTTCTAAAGAAATTGTTTCCGCCGATTACATTGCTATTACACAGAAACCTGATTATCAGAGCGATCCCCGATGGATTGACGAATCACAGCGAAATGAGTTTATTAAAGCCAACAGCTTGAGTTTTTTGAGAGATTATCAATTAAGGGCAATCAGGGCATTGCAGGATGCCACAAGAAAAGGGAATGATCGCTTCTTGTTTGAAATGGCAACCGGAACGGGTAAGACGCTAGTCGCGGCCGCGGTTATTAAACTGTTTCTACGAACTGGGAATGCAAGACGGGTTCTTTTTCTTGTCGACTGTCTTGAGCTTGAGGACCAAGCATGGAAGAATATGAAACGCTATTTGAAGAACGACTATAATACTGTTATCTACAAAGAAAACCGCGATAACTGGACAAAAGCCGAAATTGTCGTATCTACCGTTCAGTCGCTTCTTTTCAACAACAAGTATAAAGACCTTTTTTCACCCACTGATTTTGACCTCGTTATCTCTGACGAGGCGCATCGTTCCATAGGCGGCAATAGCCGCGCCGTTTTTGAATATTTCACTGGTTTCAAGCTTGGCCTGACTGCGACTCCAAAGGACTACCTAAAGAACGTTGATGAAAAGAAAGTGGCTGACCGTGACCCACGAAAGTTGGAACGCCGTCAACTCCTGGATACTTATCTAACGTTCGGCTGTGAGTCGGGTGATCCAACTTTTAGATATTCATTTCTGGACGGTGTCCGGGAAGGTTATCTTGTAAACCCAATCGTTGTAGATGCCAGAACAGACATCAGCACAGAGTTTCTCTCTGAACAAGGTTATTCTGTACTTGTCGAAGACGAAAACGGAGAGCTTCAGGAGAAAAGATTTTTCCAAAAAGACTTTGAGAAGAAGCTATTCTCCGAAGAGACTAACTGGACTTTATGCCGCACTTTTGTGGATAAAGCACTTCGTGACCCGCTTACCGGCGAAATCGGCAAGAGCATTGCGTTCTGCGTAAGTCAAAACCACGCCTCAAAGATCACCCAGATTCTGAACGAATTGGCACATACGTATTTCCCCGGCAAATACAAATCAGACTTTGCTCTACAGATAACGTCCAACATTCCCGAGTCCCAGCAGATGACGATTAACTTCGCCAATAATAATCTCAATGGACATACTCTATTTAAGGATGGGTATATCTCCAGTAAAACGCGTGTATGCGTAACTGTGGGGATGATGACAACCGGCTATGACTGCGAAGATGTATTGAACCTTTGCCTTATGCGGCCTATTTTCTCGCCGACAGATTTTATTCAGATCAAGGGCCGAGGTACAAGAAGGTATACTTTTAGCCACAAAGAAAAGAACGAACTGGGGGAAGTCGAGGAGTACCAGAAGAAGAAAGAACATTTTAAGATCCTGGATTTTTTTGCCAATTTCGAATACTTCGAGGAACGTTACAATTATGATGAAGTTGTCAAGCTTCCCCCAACTGGCAGAGCGAAGAACGGCGAACCCCCGGAATCACCACCTCCATTACCCGTAGAATACGAGAATGTATTACCTGACCCGCTTCAATATATGAAAGAAACGTTGATTGGCCTTGAGGGCATGAAAATAGACCGCAAACTATTCGATACATTTGGAGAGGTGGTCAAGGCTGATGAGTTCGTAAAGAACAAGATTTACGAGGGCAAATACGATGAAGCTGAGGCATATATAAGAAGAGAGGTTTTTGACAAGCCGGAGGAGTATTTTAATCTGGACAAACTACGCAAATCAGTCAAACTCGACCGCCGCCTGCCATTAAGGGAGATACTCGATAGAATTTTCGGCGCGATCAAATACTTCAAGACCAAAGATGAGCTTCTTGAAGAGGAAGTCCAGAAATTCATTTCCATCTATCATCCGGAACCTAAATTTGCTCATATCATCGGGCAATTCATGAAGGCGTATATTTTGGACGAGAACATCCGGCGGATTATGACCACGGGTGAGTTTTCGGCTCTGGCCACGAATCCGCGTTTCAATATGAGAGATTTGAAGGAGCTGGATGCCTGGCGTGAGCCAGTCATCGAATATGTCAAAGATTACGTTTCGCTTAGTGTATTTTCGTAAAAAGGAGCGGCCATGCTTGATGTTGACACTAGAAGACGAATAGACACGGCACGGGATATATTGGTCGGCAAATTGCCTGACCCTAAATCCCAAGTGGAGCAGATTACTATTGCCTTGATTTACAAGTTTATGGATGATATGGACAGGGAGGCGGTGGAACTCGGCGGAAAGGCGAAATTCTTCACCGGTGAATATCAGCGCTACGCATGGACCAGAATCTTCGACCCCAGCTTAAGCGGTTATGAACTTGTAACCGTCTACGGCGAGGCTGTCCAGAAAATGAATCAGAACCCCAATATTCCCCAGCTTTTCCGAGATATCTTCAAGAACGCTTTCCTTCCATATCGTGACCCCGAGACTCTTAAAAACTTTCTCAAAATCATCAACGATTTCGAATACGACCTTTCCGAGAAATTGGGCGATGCCTTCGAGTATCTCCTATCTGTGTTGGGTAGCCAGGGCGAAGCCGGTCAGTTCCGCACCCCTCGCCATATCATCGACCTTATGGCAACGTGTGTCGATCTCGCACAAATCGAATATCCTCAGGAGTATAATGGTAATCCGATAACACCGATGGAGGGCGAGAGTCTCGTGCCGTCCTTTATCCGGGAGTCAGGCGTGGAA
>CAYONQ010000126.1:0-3828 GCA_964405375.1 uncultured Pirellulales bacterium | reverse complement strand
ATTCAGGTAAATAATTCGTAGGGAACGCTTCAGATAAACGTTAAAAAGAAGGTAAGGTATATTATGAAACATATAAAAGATACGCAAATGTTGGATATGCTGGGTGGTCATGTTCAGGCTGATGAGAAGGAAAGCTTGCTGGCCCATATGGCCCAATGCTCTAATTGCCAGCAACGTTTGAATGAACTAAGGCAGACCTGGGATGATCTTAGTACCTGGGAAATCGACACCTCCAGGATCGATTTGCTGCCGAACCTTACTTCTGCAATTCATCATCGTAGCCGACATACTAACTTTCTATCGATACAAGGATTGACGCGAATTGCTGCTTCTATTCTTTTGGCGGCAGTTATCGGCCATGTTGCAGGCAAGTTTCGCGCGCAAAAATCTACGGAAGAGTGGGGTCTGGCTACGGCCCAAGCATCATTTTTAGAAGTTTTATCTCCCGGTTCATCCACCGGGTGGGGGGAACTTGAATTACAGGGAAATGCTCTGGAAAGTGATTAAAACTATAATGATAAAAAACAAACTTAGAATGGTTGTTACTTTGTTTCTTGCCGGCTTTGTAGGTGTGGGCTCTTTCTATATCACACGCAGCCTGGAAGCAGATAATGTTTACTCAGCTCAGGTATGTATGCGAAACTGGTTGGCTTTAACCGATGAGCAGGACAAGGCTATCCAGCAATCCGCCCCCGATTTTGACACAGAAGCGGCGGAGTTATCCCTGGCTTTTATCGCGGAACGACAGCAATTGGCTCGTCTGCTGGGTGCTCCCGGCAGCACTAATGAGGAAATAACGGCACAGGTTGAAAGGGTAATTGAAGCAAATCAAGCATTGATAAGGCGTGTGGTCACATATATCCTTGCTATCAGAAAATATCTTTCACCTCAACAGCAGCAACGGCTTATGCACCTGTGCAGTAAAATAATCCAGGGGCGGGCGGGCAAAAGGCGTTTGCTTGGGGGGACTAATGGTGGTTCTGGAAAACAATATCTTGGTCAGGGAAAGGGAAACGGTCGTGACTCAGGCCGATATGGCCGGAGCTCGGGAAGTGGACAAGGCCGTAGAAGAAGATATCGTGGGGGCTTGTCACGTAACATCGAGTTTACTCCGGAGCAAATTCAAGCAATTCAGCAATTAGACCCTGGATTCGAAGCAAAATCAGTCGAATTTGCTAAAATTGCTTCCAAAGAGCATGAGCAACTTTCCTTACTACTCGAAACTCCATCTACGAACGATAATGTTATATTACAACAATTGGAAAAGTTATTGGAAGCTCGAGCCCAGATGGAACGTCTAACCTCACAGCATGTTTTGCTAATTCGGTCTCACCTATCACCCAAACAACAGAAAATTCTAGTTGGGCTTTCTGCTAACTGCGGTAGAAGGTGGAATAGGGAATAATAAAATGATTTGGGCGAGATGATTTTGAACGGACTTCCGAATTGAGCTGTATCCGCAACTTTTGCCTGAATGGTCGGATCTCTTTTGGTTCAGAGAGCTTAAAAGGAAATGATCATGGAAAAATCAAAACTTAATCTGATTATATGGTTTCCGTATAACGTCAAGCTCAGCGTCGCTGGGGATGCGGCGGCGTTCAGCGGCTGGTACGGTTTAGCTTTCGTATCTCGCAATCAGAGGTTAATATAGCTCAAAATGTTCCAATTCGTCAAATAAATTCGTGAAACGTGAATCGTGAATCGTATCTCGTCAATTGAGTCCGCCAGAGGCGGATTTGTTTTAATAGATTTCTCGACTGTGCTCGCAATGACTCTGCGATTTATGATTGATGATTTGGGAGTAGATTTGAGATTACTTCTTCTTGATGTTGCGGGTGGTGGTTAGAAGATGGCGACGACTAAGCTAAGCGACAGGATTGACAGGATGGTGCTGATGAGGACCATAGCGGCGGAGAGGCGTTCGTCGCCGCCGAGCTGGCCTGCCATAATGTACGAGACGGTGGCGGTGGGACAGGCGAGGAATATGAGAGCGACCCTCGTCTCGGCGGGTCCCAGGCCGAGCAATCGAGCGGTGAGAAGGCCGACAATCGGGGCAATCGCTATTTTAATTACGGAGCCGACAAAGGCATAAGTATGCCGGCCGATGATTCTGCCTTGCACCAGCGCAGCGCCTACGCCGAGAAGCGCCAGCGGCAGCGCTATCTGGCCTACAGCGGTGCAGGTGCGGACGATAACAATCGGTAAAGACGGGAAAACAAGCGGATAGATAGCGCCTGCCAGGCAGGCGATGATGAGAGGGTTCGTGATTAGCTGACGGGATATTCTGGCGGGTGCGTGACGGTCGAGCTTATGCCGGCTGGCAAGCAGAACGAGGACGGCGGCGATATTATAAGCGGGGACGAGCGAGGCCAGGACGAGGAAGGCCAGCGTCTCTATCTCTGCGGTGCTATAATCGGCGGAGTTAGTGAAGCTGTAGATTATTATGGGCAGGCCGACGTAGAGGAGGTTTCCGCGGAAGGCGCCCTGAACAAAGGTGCCCATTAAGGGGGCAGGCATACGCATAACGACCGCGACGAGGTAGCCGGCAGCAATGCAGGCGAGCATCCCTATCAGCATAACTAAAAAGGTCTTGCCAGCGGCCTGATAGTCATAGGCAGCGGTGGCGATTTTGTAAAACAAAAGGACAGGCAAGGCGACCCAGTAAACGAGTCGGTTCAGGCCGGTGACTAATTCTGCGGATACGAAGCCGGCTTTGCGGAGCTGGGCGCCGAGGGCGATAATTAGAAAGACCGGAAGGACAGTATTAATTATGTTCATAGTTCATAGTTCGCAGTGGGGGTTATTTTTGGGCCAGGTTTTTCTCCAGCAGCTTGACATCTTCTTCGAGCATATTCGGGTTGTCCTTCGTATAGACGCCGACGCAGGTAGCGTCGCAGTTTCGCATATTTTTTGCCGCATACTCAAATGCCTCATCGGGGTTGTTTCTGCCGGCTGCCATTATCTTGTAATGAACGACCGGCTTAGAAAGTTTGGGTATTAGCGTTGTCATTGCCTGGCGGTCATCATTTCGATAGTGCTCCTCCTGGCCCGGTATAAGCTCTGCCTTATTGTCTCTGGGCGTTGCATCGTAATAGGAGCAAAGGTAATAATCGAGTTTGATATTTTCCTCGGCCCAGCGAAAGACATCCGGCCTATGGCCTGCGACGGCCGCTGCCATTCCTGCGTCCTGAATCATTTTGATTGGCCTTTCCACCTCGTTGAGCCGACCCTTTGCGAGCAGATAATCCATTACGCCGCCGTGGATATGGCAGGCGACTGCGCCGCCTTCTTTTGCCATTTTCACATTTACCTCAGGCGGGCCTACTTCCGGGGCGGTCTGGGCGAACCACTGGATTTTGCCTCCTTCGTCCCAGTATTCGAGCATCAGGCGAATGACGTGGTTGTCCGCCCTTCCGACAAAGGCGTTGATTCCCAGTTGTTCGGCCTGTCGAAGGGTGTCTTTGATTTGCCGGCAGGTGTAGTATCGTCTCATTTGTTTATCCATCTCGAGGCCCTGGTGAGAAAAGCCGCTGAACGGGTTGCCGCCGATGATGAACCGGCTTACTTTTAGTTTGCCAATCGTAATGTATTCCATTTTGACCCTTCCTTTCCTGCTAAATTGCTCAAACTGACCGTTTCTTCGAAACGGGCCAGTTTGAGCGTCGTTCGTCGCTCGTATTTCGTATCTCGTTAGTTGAAGCCCCTTTGCTTTCTGCGAAAGCAGAAAAGGGGGCAACTATTTTAACTTTTTATACGATAAATGATTAAACAAATTTTGTAACCGTTCACAATAATTCGGGATAACAGGTATTATTCCAGTGAGCAAGC
>CAYONQ010000125.1:0-3849 GCA_964405375.1 uncultured Pirellulales bacterium | reverse complement strand
ATATCAAACACCCGTTTGATAAAGGAATATCCGCACGACGTGGAATAGAGTTTTAGAATTTAGCCTGTAGCGGATAGCGTATAGGAGTTCTTTGGTTATGCCTCAAAATGTCGCTGTAATTATCTGTGCCGCAGGGCAAAGCAGCCGATTCGGCCCAAAAAGAAAAAAGCCGTTCGTCGACGTAGCCGGCAGAGCGGTCTTTCTGCGAAGCGTAGAGCTTTTCTCTAATCGAGACGATGTAAAACAGATTCTGTTAGCCATCCCGCCGGAAGACGAAGAGCTGGTAAACGTAAAGTGGGGGCCTAATTTAGCGTTCTACAATGTGAAAATCTATCTTGGCGGCGACGAGCGTTTTGACACTGTCCAAAAGGGCTTGCAGCTTGTAAAAGATAACATCGACCTTATCGCCGTCCACGATGCCGTGCGATGCTGCGTAACGGATAAGTGGGTCGATGAAGTTATCGCTGCTGCTGCTAAAACAGGTGCAGCCATATTAGCATCCCCTGTTGCGGCAACAATCAAAGAAGCAAAGGACAAAACGATAATCAAAACTGTCGACCGGGCAAATCTTTGGGAAGCACAAACGCCACAGGTCTTCGAGGCTGGACTATTAAAAAAAGCATACGACAACCTCAAGAACCTCGATAAGACCAAAATCAGTGATGACGCCCAGCTCGTCGAAGCTCTGGGCGGGAAAGTATCAATTGTAGAGGCCGACTCTTCGAACATCAAAATAACTCGTAAAAGTGATATTGCAATTGCAGAAGCCATCCTAAAATCCCGCCCAAAACCAAAACCCGAAGGCCCCCTCGGCCCATACATCGAAGCACAATGGTAAATCTTCGTATGCCTCTCGTCTGCCTTCGTGATTCCCCGTTAGTGATTTGTGGATCGGGTATCCGGTATCGAGCATCCCACTTTGCTCTTTAATTTTTGTTTTTTCCCTGCGACCTCAACGTTCTTTACGGTTAAAAGACTTTTCTGCAAAAACAACCAATGAACTAATTTAACCTTTTTTCTTTTTTTGGCGTTGCTTCTGTGATAAAATTCGCTCCTCGTAAGCTCAAACATTTTCAAGGATGACATATGGCCAGGACGAATACGCGAACTTACCAGAGTAAAATAAAGGCTATTCACAGGTATGAAGTGATAAATACTGACGGTCCCGTAGCTGTAGGGGGTAAAAAATTTCACTTCATCGGCGCAGGCGGTGTTGGAATGAACGGCCTGGCAAAACTCCTGCTCAAAAATAAAGCAATTATCACCGGCTCAGACCAAATCCAAAGCCCGCCGGTAACCGCACTTACCCAACTGGGCGCCGATATAAAAATCGGCCACAACGCCGACAACCTCGGCTCAGATATGGATGCAGTCATTATCTCAGCAGCTATTAAAAAAGATAATCCCGAACTGAAACTGGCGCGCAAACGAGGATACAAAATCTATAAATACGCCCAGATGCTGGGAATGTTGTCCAATCGCTATGAATGCATAGCCATAGCCGGCACCCACGGCAAGAGCACAACCGCAGGTTGGCTCACCTACTGCCTAAAACAAGCTGGCATCGACCCAAACTTTGTTGTCGGCGCCGGTATCACTCAATTGGGCAGCTCTTCCGGCACAGCAGATAGCAAATATTTCGTGGCTGAGGCCTGCGAATACGACCGAAGCTTTCTGAACCTAAGACCTAAAATCGCCTGCATACTCAACATCGAGGCCGACCATCTGGACTACTACAAAGACGAGGACGAAATAGTTGATGCCTTCGGCAAATTCGCCAGCGGGATTAAGGATGATGGAGTACTTATCGCAAACGGTGAAGATGCAAACGTAGCAAAAGTTATTGAGTGGGTTAATTCAAAATTCAAAACTCAAAATTCAAAACTGATTGAGACCTTTGGACTTGATAAAAACTGCAACTTCTCAGCCCGGAATACTCAGCTAAATGATGGATTGTATACCTTTGACGTCTATCATAATGGCAAACTGCTCGGGGCAGCGAAAATCTCCCTGCCGGGTGCTCACAACATCCTAAATGCCCTCGCAGTCGTGGCTATGGCGGTTAATGTCGGAATGGAACCAGAGCAGATACTTCAACTGCTGCCGAGTTTCACCGGCATCGACCGCCGCCTGATGCTAAAAGAACAGCTCGGACAAATCACAGTTCTTGACGATTACGCCCATCACCCGACCGAAATCAGGGCATCGCTCGCGGCGATACGCCAAAGATATCAGCCAAAACGCATCTGGTGCGTTTTTCAGCCCCATCAATACAGCAGAACAAGATTTTTACTTGATGATTTCGCAGAAAGCTTTAAGCTTGCCGATGTAACTATCGTCCCGGAGATTTATTTCGTCCGAGACTCACAGTCAGCGAAAAAACAAATTAATTCGGAGATACTGGTCGAGAGAATACAAGCTAATGGAGCAGAAGCGGTATTTATCGATGACTTTGACCGGATTTGCGATTATCTAAAGAAAAATGTAACTTCCGGCGAACTGGTAGTTACTATGGGTGCAGGTGATATTTGGAAGGTGGCAGATGAATATATTCAGTGGCTTAGAGAAAATAGTTGAAACCGGCTATCCGTTGGCCAGGTGCACTTGGTACGGCCTGGGCGGGCCAGCGGATTATTTTATCAGACCGGAGACAATCGAACAACTCAAAGAAGTGCTCCAGCGATGCAATGAAAACAACATCCCAATTTATGTAATGGGCTTCGGCTCCAATCTGCTAATCGGTGACGACGGTCTGAGGGCAGCGGTGATAATGCTTAAAGCAAACCAGTTTGCACAGATACAGTTTGACAGTGAGCAGCTCACCGCCTGGGCAGGTGCGGAACTGAGCCGTTTGGTTTTAACCTGCGTGCAGAAAGGACTTTCAGGTATCGAAGCACTAACAGGAATACCAGGCTCGGTCGGCGGAGCCGTTAAAATGAATGCAGGAGGAAACTTCGGAGATATCGGCGCCGCAGTCCAGATTGTTACACTGATGGATGGTCAAGGAAATGTCTTCGAGAAAGCTAAGCCCGAATTGGTATTCGACTACCGAAAAACAAACATTACCGCAAGATTCATTCTAAATGCCACGCTAAAGCTCACCTCCAGCGACCCTGAGCAAATTATAAGAACGGTAAAGGAAATCTGGATTTATAAAAAGAATAACCAGCCCCTGAATACAAAAAATTCAGGCTGCATATTCAAAAATCCCCGCGGTGTCTCCGCAGGTGCTCTGATTGATAGAGCCGGCCTGAAGGGCTTGCAAATCGGAGGGGCCGTCGTCAGCGAAAAACACGCAAATTTCATAATCGCAAAAAAGGGGTGCAAAAGCCGCGATGCTACCAGACTGATTGACGCCGTAAAGCAGAGAGTCAAAGAACAGTTCGGAATCGAACTGGAACTTGAAATCGAAATCTGGAGTTAGATTCGTCGCCCCTGACTCGCCCGTCCTCCGCAGAAGCTCTGCTTCGGAGGATGGATGGCTCGTCGCTCGACACGGAGTACGGGACACGAGGTAATAGTAAATTGAAAATAGAAAATAGTAAATTAAAGATAGCCGTTCTTGCCGGCGGCATCGGCGCCGAGCGCGACATCAGCATCCAGAGCGGCAGGTGCGTTACCAGGGCATTGAAAGAAGCCGGTGTCAATGTCACAGCTGCCGATATTACACCAGATAATATGGATATTCTGGATGACAGTGACATTGATGTGTTCTTTATCGCATTGCACGGCAGGTTCGGCGAAGATGGTCAGCTCCAGCAAATACTCGAAGACAAATCCATCCTCTACACAGGCAGCGGCCCTGCAGCAAGCAGATTGGCCTTCGACAAACTGGCCGGTAAAAAGTGT
>CAYONQ010000124.1:0-4353 GCA_964405375.1 uncultured Pirellulales bacterium | reverse complement strand
TGTCTGAGTGCAAGCCACAACATACCGAGTGCATTGGCTTCGTCCATAAAAATTATAACTGACCCGTGTCTGAGTGCAAGCCACAACCTGATAAGAAGCCGGAGTTAAGTGCAGCGAATTATAACTGACCCGTGTCTGAGTGCAAGCCACAACCTTTATCTGATATTGCAAAATACTGGCTAAATTATAACTGACCCGTGTCTGAGTGCAAGCCACAACGAGCAGATCGGGGCAGGGCACCCCCCGACAACGACCACCGCCTAAGGCATGCAGGGGCAGGCGTGGGGGGCAAGTGTGATTATAGCTATTTGGCTAAAAACTGCAAGATTTAATTCGTATCTCGTGTTGAGTCCGCCAGAGACGGATTTGTCTTAATAGATTTCTCGACTCGCTGCGCTCGCTCGAAATGACGGAGAGGGATGAGATTGCTTCGATCTTGCGGCCTCGCAATGACGAGTATTCCTCGCCCCGATGGGATAGCATACGACCCCGATGGGATAGTAAACGACACATCCCACGGGGCAAGCACATCCCACGGGGCAAGCGCATCCCACGGGGTAAACGTGGGGCTAAACAAATTCGTATTGCGTGTATCGTATGTCGTATTGCCCTGCAGCGTACGGTGCGGGGTCTTCGCTGCGCTGTTAAATTTCCCTTGACAAAGGGATGATAGTTGACTATTTAACTCAAACTGGGTTCCTTATGGATGGGTCAGTTTGAGCGTCGCTCGTCCCGCTCCTCGGAGGAGCGGGGCTCGTATTTCGTATGTCGTGAGTTGAAGCCGACTTCGTCGGCGACTGCTTGAACTTCTTATGCGATAAGCAATTAAATCGGTTAATCTGGGAAAAGATTAACCGCAGAGGGCGCAAAGAGCGCAGAGAAAAGATAGAAATAAAAGAAACGAGGTAATTCAGGATGCTGCCAGCAAAAAAGACAAGTAAAAGCAGGACTCGCAGCCGGCGCAGCCATCATCGGCTGAAGGCGGTCAATTATTCGGTGTGCCCGAAATGCGACCAGCCGAAGCTGCCGCACGCAGCGTGTGAAAACTGCGGGTATCTTAACCCGAAGATAACGCTGAAGCTCGGTAAAGAGGAAAGCAAGAAGTAAGATGCGAATAGCGATTGATGCGATGGGCGGCGACAAGGCGCCGGAAGAGATTATCTCCGGTGCGGTGGCGGCGATTGAGCTGTTAGACGAGGACGACGAGCTGATACTGGTGGGGCCGAGAGAGCAGATAGAGCGGCACCTGTCCTCTCTGAAATCCCGCAAAGGGACTGTCAGTGTGGTTGACGCACCTGAGGTTATCGGGATGGACGAGCCGGCCATAGAAAGCATTCGGAAGAAACGGAAGAGCTCCATTGCAGTCATTGCGAAGATGGCGAAAAAAGGCGAGGTGGATGCGGTGATTTCGGCGGGTAATACGGGGGCTTGCGTTGCGGCGTTTCAGATGCGGATGAGGAATCTGGCGGGTGTTAATCGGCCTGGTATAGCGGTGGTTTTTCCGACGTTCGAGGGGCCTGTTACGATATGCGACGTGGGAGCGAATATTGCGTGCAAGCCGATAAACCTTTATCAATATGCGGTAATGGCCGGTATATATTCGAGATACGTATTAGACATCGAAAGCCCGCGAGTGGGGCTTATGAGTATCGGACAGGAAGATGCGAAGGGCAATGAGATTGTTAAAAGGGCCCGCGAACTGATGAAATCCGATGCGGAGATGAATTTTATCGGGAATATCGAGGGCAGAGACATATTCAAAGGCGTCTGTGACGTTGCGGTGTGCGATGGTTTTGTGGGCAATGTGATTTTGAAACTTACGGAGGGGGTTGTTGACGGTTTGTTTAAGGCGATAAAACACGAGCTTATGGCGGAGAAGCTTCGTCTCGCAATGGAGTTTAAGCCGGTGATAACGAGAATCTACCGGAAATACGACTACAACGAATACGGCGGTGCGCCTCTGTTGGGCGTTAACGGCACGGCGATGATATGTCACGGGGCAAGCGAAAGCAGGACAATTAAAAACGCTATTATGACCTCTAAAAAGTACTATATGAAAAAAATAAACGAAAGGATTACGGACTATTTATCAGAGACCTGCGTAAGGACAGCTAATGAGCAATCTAATTAACCGCCGTCCCGGTTATCGTGCGGTTATCGCCGGTAACGGCTCTTTTGTGCCGGCAAAGACATTAACGAATGACGACCTGGCCAGAATGGTGGATACCTCAGACGAATGGATTACTGCCCGGACGGGTATCAAGGTTCGTCATATTACGAATGACGACGAAACGACGGCATTTTTGGCGACGGAGGCGGCTAAAAGGGCGCTGGCGGAGGCGAAACTCGATGCAGGTGAGCTGGAACTTATTATTGTTGGTACGATTACGCCGGAGATGGTGTTTCCTTCTACGGCGTCGTTTGTGCAGCGGGAACTTGGGGCGAAGAAGGCGTGGGTATTCGATTTGGCTGCTGCGTGCAGCGGTTTTGTGTATGGTCTTTCGATTGTGCAGCAGTTTATAGAGGGCGGCCGACTTAAAAACGCCCTTGTAATAGGGGCTGAGACATTAACCAAGATTACCGACTGGACGAACCGGACGAGCTGTATTCTGTTCGGGGACGGTGCGGGGGCGGTGGTGCTTGAGCGAAGCGACGACGGACGCAAGGGCATCATATACAGTATGATGGCCTCGGACGGCGAGCGGTGGGAGGCATTGAACTGCCAGGCGTACGGTTCTCGCCACCCGGCGGCTAAAAAGCTGGACGACCCGAAGAAAATCTATATGGAAATCAAGGGCAGAGAGGTCTATCAGCAGGCGGTTCGGCGGATAGTTGAAGCCGTTACCGAGTGTTTGGATGTCTGTGATTTGAGCGTTGAGGATGTCAGTATGGTCATTTCACATCAGATGAATGCAAGGATTATCGAATCGGCGGCGAAGCGGCTGAAACTGCCTGACGAGAAGGTGTATCTAAACATTGCAGAATACGGCAACACGTCGGCAGCGTCGGTGCCAATTGCGTTCGACGAGTGCGTCAGGAATGGTAAAATCAAGCGAGGTGATATTGTTATCTTCGTGGCTTTCGGAGCAGGGCTGACGTGGGGGGCAAATGTAATTCAGTTTTAGCGTGTAGCGGATAGTATTGTCAATTGCTATGCAGATAGGAATATATCCGCTATTCAGGGATAAATGTGAGTGATGAAGACGGCGTTTTTATTTCCGGGACAGGGCGCTCAAGCCGTAGGGATGGGTGCCGACGTTGCCGAGGCATTTCCTGCGGCGGCGGAGATTTTCGAGAAGGCAAACGAGATTGCCGGGTTCGATTTGCGAAAGATGTGCTTTGAAGGGCCCGGCGAAGAGCTAAATACGACGACGATTTCCCAGCCGGCGATATTTGTAACCTCTGCCGCCCTGTTAGAGGCGTTTAAGAGTAACGCTGCGACAAGTGAAATTAAGCCGGACGTAACAGCGGGGCTTAGCTTGGGAGAATATACCGCCCTTTATGCGGCGGCAGTAGTTAGTTTTGAGGATGGACTTCGATTAGTGCAGAGGCGTGGGCAGGCGATGCAGGCCGCCGCTGACGCCACCGAGGGCGGGATGGTCAGTATAATCGGGCTTGACGAGGAAAAAGTAAGGCAGCTTTGCGCTGAGGTGAGGGATGGGGAGCTTTTAGAGCCGGTGAATTTCAACTGCCCGGGGCAGATTGTGGTAAGCGGCAGTAAGGCGGCCTGCGAGCGTGCGGCAAAATTAGCGGCCAAATACGGGGCGATAAAGGCGGTGCGGCTGGAAGTGGCGGGCGCTTTTCATACCGAGATGATGGCCAATGCTGCTGATGCGCTCGCAGTGGCGCTACGAAAAAGCGAGATTTCAGAACCCTCTAACACAAGGATTATCGCCAATATTGACGCTGAATACTACGAAACGGCTGAAAAAATCAAAGAAGGACTGATAAAGCAATTGACCTGTCCGATTTACTGGCAAAAATGTATGGAGAAACTTATCGCTGACGGAGTCGAGAGGTTTTACGAAATCGGGCCTGGCAGGGTTCTGACGGGACTGATGCGAAGGATTGACAGGAAAGCAAAGGTTATTAACTCAAACTGACCGATGGCCAGTTTGAAAATGCAAAAATCAAAGTGCAAAATGCAAAATTGCGGAATCCGCCTGCCGGCGGATGGCTGTTTTATGATATTTTATGAGAAACATAACATATTGTCAGAAATCGACTTACATTTAACATTTGCTACAAATCGGTCAGTTTGAGTTGTTAATGTAAGCGATATGCGAACAATAGAAGAATTGGTAACCGTTCACAATAATTCGGGATAACAGGTATTATTCCAGTGAGCAAGCA
>CAYONQ010000123.1:0-4461 GCA_964405375.1 uncultured Pirellulales bacterium | reverse complement strand
CCTGCACCTGCGGCCGCACCGAAAATCGTCGACAGCGTCTTTCCCGTCCTGCCGGACCCGCTGCCCATCCATAGGATGCTGCCGTCCTCGACATCTATCATCTTTGCCGTCATCGACATCTCTTCTTTATAAGTCGGTATATTGACTAACAGAACCGTCGGAACATTCAGGATTCGCCCCGCCTTCGCCGCACCCTCGGCACTGGTTATCTCCGCCGCCTGGAACCTCTGCTCTTTAAGCAGCGTCTGCACCTGCGCCCGTTCTACGGGCGTATAGCCCTTTTTCAGCAGCTCCATCACGAAAAAATCCCCAATTTGGTTCTTCGCCGCTTCGCCCCGCACCGCACCGGAGACATCTATCACAGCCACCTTATCTAAATCACCGAAGTTAAAACCTGCCCTGGCATAGCTTTCCCCTGAGCTCGCAGCACAACCGCCGACAGCCAACACCCCCAATAACGCACATAAGCATACAATTCTCATAATCTATACCTCCAAATTAAGTTCAAACCTTATTTACTCAAACTGACCACTTGTCAAGTTTCGCACTTTTTATTAAGGAAAACCTTATGCAACAAGCAGTTATACGCTATTTCGTATTTTATGCATGTTCGGTAAAAGCCTCGAACTTACCAAAAATAATCCGACCGTTGTCAAATCGGCTTCTCCGTGCAAATTACCTGAATTGACACATTGCCAAAAGTGCGAAAGTTAACTATATGATACCGTGCATAATATACCACATGTGCTCGCTTTCTATATTCCACTCAAACATTATACACGAAGACAGCGGGTACTTCCATCTACGCCCTTACGGACGTAGTATTACGAACGAATAGGATAAACCCATCTTTATACTTAGCGACAGGAAGCCTAACTTGGAGTAAATGCATGCTCCGAAGAGCGAAATAATCAGGCAAACCAAGCTGGCGCAAATGAGCTCCGGCCAGTCTAATTTTGAGTTCAAAGCCAGCCACAAAACAGAAGTAATCAGTAAAAGCCAAGCAAATCCTTTTGCCTTTTTTCCTGCTGAACGGGCTGTTTGTGACATTTATAAGTCTTTATCTTACAGCACGAACAAACTTGCATTCACAAATGTTTGTAAATTTCTCATACCTTACTCATTTCATCAATAGAATTTATACGATGCTAAATAAGAAGAGACAAGCAAATTTTCTCGGTATCAATCCCTGACCTTTCCGACTAACTTGTCCAGAAGTGCAACATACTTGGTTTCAGGTTGCAGCCCCACCAGATGCTTTATCTCTTTGCCGTTCTTGATAATCAGAACTGTAGGGATTGCTGTAACTCCGTATTGTTCTGCCACGGTGGGAACCAAGTCAACATCTACCTTGCACACGGTGACTCTACCGGCGTACTTATCAGCAAGGGACGATATGGTTGGAGCCAGAACCCTGCAGGGAGGACAGCGATTAGAGAATAAATCCACGAGACAAATCCCACGTGTGTCAAGCACATGGGTTTTGAAGTCGGCCTTGCTTTCGATGTGGACAATGTTCGAACTTTCCGATTTCTCTCTCAGTTTCGGTGAAAGCATCGAGGCCAGTAAAGCTCCCATCACTGCGCCGTAGATCGCCCCACGGTACGGATTTGCCGTTAGCGGACAGGTACCGGAGGAACACTCGCCGAAATAACCCAAGACAGCACCGATTGCCCCTCCAATCACCACTCCCAAAAAAATCCTGGCAATCATAATTTAATTCTTTCCTGTAAGCTAACCTTCGCTGATATCTGCTCGATAACACCTGCTCAGCTGCATCGCTAAGCTTATTTGGTATCAGCATACCTAAATGGACGCGATGATGCAAATCCTTCTGCAGGATTTATTCTCCAAACCGATTTGCCACAATGCTTGCGAAGGCCATTTTTTTGTGATACAAGGTAATTTATGGCAAACAGAACGCCACCTCCTAAAGAACAAAATGTCATTCTGGACTCGATAAGTGAAGGTGTTTTCACGGTCGATTTGGATTGGCGGATCACCTCTTTTAATCGGGCAGCCGAGGAGATTACCGGTATCCAACGTGAAAAAGCCATTGGGCGACAGTGCAGAGATGTTTTGCGAGCGGATGTTTGTGAAACAGACTGCACACTAGCGGCAACAATGGAAACCGGTAAGCCCATAATGAATAAAGCCGTACACATTATCGATGCCAACGGCAATAGAAGAGCAATAGCCATATCGACAGCTTTGTTGAAAGCCGCAAATGGCAAAGTTATTGGCGGAGTTGAAACGTTTCGTGATATGAGTGTGATTGAAGAACTTCGCAAAGAAATCGAGGGCCGATATCGCTGCGAGGATATAATCAGCCAAAACCATCGGATGCAGAACCTTTTTGCCATTCTACCTAATATTGCTGAAAGCAACGCTACAGTTTTAATTGAAGGTGAAAGCGGGACAGGCAAGGAACTTTTTGCTCAGGCAATTCATAACCTAAGTTTTCGCAAGGATAAACCCTTTGTTGCGATTAGTTGTGGAGCACTTCCTGATACTTTGTTGGAATCCGAGTTGTTTGGATATAAAGCTGGGGCCTTTACTGATGCCAAAAAAGACAAACCTGGGCGTTTTGCCATAGCTGAAGGAGGGACAATCTTTTTAGATGAGATTGGTGATGTGTCTGCTGCGCTACAGGTGCGACTACTACGTGTTTTGCAAGAGAGGACTTATGAGCCGGTAGGCGGTGTTTCTTCGGTCAAGGCCAATATTCGTATTATTACAGCGACCAACAAAAAGCTCGACCAACTTGTTCAACAGGGCAAATTCAGAGAAGATTTGTATTACAGAATCAACGTAATGAAATTAGAATTGCCTCTACTGAGAAATAGGAAAGAAGATATCCCGCTGTTAGTAGATCATTTCATCAGCCGATTTAACCGGCTGCATAACAAGAATATCTGCTGTGTTACAAATGAGGTAACAACGGTCCTGTTGGCCTATGATTATCCCGGCAATGTACGTGAGCTTGAGAATATTATTGAGCACTGTTTTGTCTTGTGTGAGGGCGAGATAATAGAAGCCAAACACCTGCCTGCATCGGTTTGCCCAGCTTTGAAGACAGATAAAATAGAAGGTCAGGAACCTGCTACCATTAAGCAAATGGAGAACATTTTGATAACCCAGACCTTACGGCGAAACAAAGGCAATAAAACAGCAGCAGCTAAGGAGTTGGGCATCGATAAAAGCACGCTGTTTCGCAAGATGAAAACGTTTGATATCAAGCCCGAATCGTATGCCAAGTAGCAGGTTTGTAGCCCATTCAGAGAAGATACTTTAAAAGATAACAGTGGCACTTTGCAATTGTCTATAATAGCAAACATTGCAAATTGCGACTATCAATTAGTTTGCTCTGTATGTGTTTAGAAATCTCAAATTTTTATAACCCCCTCTCATATAAGAAGTTACTGTAATCCTCTTGTTTTTGCCGACTTTTTTGGCATACTGATTGCGAATAAGATGGTTGAAAGGTTGTTGGTGTAAGAAAGATGAAGATAGCGATACCAGTATATGGAGATAATGTTTCGAACGTTTTTGACTTTGCTCACAGGCTTTTGCTGGTGGATATAGAAAACGGCAAAGTGGTTAATCGGTCTGAGGTTGCATTGGAGAGTCAATCGCTGCCGCAACGAGCAGGTCAGTTAAAAAGTTTTGGGGTAGATGTACTTGTTTGCGGAGCGATTTCACGGGTACTGATGCATATGCTCACATCCTCTGGAATTCAAGTGCTGCCATACGTAACCGGCAGTATTGATGATGTGTTACAGGCATATTTAACCGGCCAATTAGTACAACCTCAATTTACTATGCCAGGTTACTGGGCCGGTGCAAGAAGAGGCTTTGGAGGGGGCGGACGAGGACGTCGTTGGCGGGGCGGACACGGAAAGTTTTGAATTAAAGAAACAAGAAAGGAAGCAAGGTGAAAATTGCAGTAACAGCACAGGGTAAAGAGCTTACAAGCGAAATTGACCTCAGATTCGGACGGGCAAAATGGCTTATTGTTGTTGATAGCGAATCAGGTGATTTCCAGGCACACGATAATGCAGTCAATTTGAATGCTGTGCAGGGAGCCGGGATTCAGACCGGGCAGAATATAGCTAATCTCGATGTAGAGGTATTGATAACCGGCAATGTGGGCCCGAATGCATTCAAGACGCTTAATGCCGCTGGTGTAAAAATATTTCTTGCCGGACAGCAGACGGTTCAGGATGCAATTGAATCATTCAAGGCAGAGGAGTTAAAGGAAGTAAGCAGGGCCAACGTTGAAGGCCACTGGATTTAGAATTTAGGTTTTCAGTTAGGTGAGTGGAATTATGCGGATTTATTTAGATTGTATTGGTTGTTTTGTTCGTCAGGCGCTTGATTCAGCAAGATTGGCCACCGATGATGAGCAAATTCACGAACAGGCAACTCGAAAGGTTTCGGTATGGAAATAGTTTTAGCTGC
>CAYONQ010000122.1:0-4601 GCA_964405375.1 uncultured Pirellulales bacterium | reverse complement strand
AGCCAGTTTCATAACCAATTGTTATTATTCGACTTATAACGGGACAGTAGTGATAGCACATAATTCATCATAGAAAAAGGTATGTGTACTGAGCTTTTATTCTGTTGTTCTGTAAGTGACCTCATTTGTGTCGAATCGTTGTGGGTCAACCCCACCACAGGATGACCAACAAAGAGACTGTCGATTTAGTTGACGGCTATTTGTTAAAATCTTTTGGATCGGTCCTGCCGACATATGAGAACCAGTGCGCGCACACGAAACTTACTCGTGTGGCGCTCTTCTGGCGCTCGCCTGATTCTCTGCCAGCGTTATAAGTCTTTTTTGGCATTAATGTAACATCAATTTCCATAACGACTTAGAAAAGCCCGTATTCTAATTATGAGTTTAAGGGTCACTTTAAGCTACGCTTGTTTTAATTCCTAAGGTATTTCCTTGACGCTACCTTAGCGATGCAAGTACAATTCTGCAGTTAATATAGTTGAAATTGGAGGGATAAAATATGGCTGAAAAATCTTCACCTGCGCCTCCTGACTGACATCAGCTTTTTGAGGATTTACGTAAATCCTTTCAGCAAATTTATGCCTTGGTGCGGGAGGTGACGGCTATGGTTGCCGAAGGCGGTACCGCCTTGGCACGTTCGCTGACTCTCATCTTCTTTGTCCCTTTCAAAAAATCAGATGTCAGAAGTCAGAAACCAGAAGCCAGAAATCTATCCTCTGTCGTCTGTCCTCTGTCTCCACCAACAATGATATTAAAAACAAAACAGGACAGCGGGTCAAGAAAATTGGCGAATTCAGAATTGAAGCAGTCAGGATTAGTTATAAAACCAAAGCAAGGAAAGCAGCAGGTTTTCTTGCAATATTAATCCGTTGAGTGTAAACTAGAAACAATAATGGCTGGCAAAAAGGTCTTTCTGTTGAAATGCGCTCGTAGCTCAGTAGGATAGAGCATCGGTTTCCTAAACCGAAGGTCGCAGGTTCGAATCCTGCCGGGCGTAGTTGCCCCGCTCGGCGCTGGGCGGGGCAAGCTCCAACTTCTTATAACATCTGTCTAACAGGAATAAAGATGCTGTTTCACACTTGGCATTTTTTCCTCTTCTTTGCCGTCGCCTATAGCGGACTTCTGCTTTTGAAGAAGACCAGATACGTTAACCTATGGCTGCTTTTGGCTTCATATTTCTTCTACGGATGGTGGAATCCACTGTACCTGCTGCTCATCATCTATTCGACGGCCTCGAATTACTATGTAGGGTTGAAGCTCGACCCTGCTTCGCCAAAGCGCTTTGCAGCGGCGAGCCGGCTTTCTCAAAGAGAAACCCCCAACGCAATAAAGATAAAGGGCATCCGGGAATCGAGGAAAATGTGGCTGACGTTAAGCGTGGTCAATAATTTATTCTTACTAGGCTTTTTCAAATACGCTGGCTTTGTCACCGACAATCTCAATACACTATTTTCCCGGCTGGGCCTCGGGGCGATTATCCCGGCGCCGGGTATACTTTTACCTATCGGCATCTCATTTTTTACCTTTCAGTCGATGGGCTACATTATCGACGTGTATCGCGGACAGTTCCAGACGGAAAAGAGCTTCATTAAGTTCGCAACCTTTGTTGCCTTCTTTCCTCAATTGATAGCAGGCCCCATCGAAAGGGCCAAATCGCTGCTTCCGCAATTACAACGGCCCCGGCAAATCCGTGCCGCTGATATCAGTGACGGGCTTTCCCTTTTTATAGTGGGCTTGTTCAAAAAAGTTGCACTGGCGGACTTTTTAGCAATCTACGTGGACAGGATATACGATAACCCCGCGAATTACGGCAGTTTATCTCTGATATTCGCCACCTACGGCTTTGCGTGGCAGATATATTTTGATTTCAGCGGCTATACGGATATGGCCCGCGGCCTGGCGAGGGCTATGGGCATCAACCTAACCCTCAACTTCAACAATCCCTATACTGCCACAGGGCTGCGGGATTTCTGGCACAGATGGCACATAACCTTATCGAGCTGGTTTCGAGACTACGTCTATATCCCTCTCGGCGGTAACCGCAGGGGTAAAATGCGCACCTGCCTATATATCTTTCTGACAATGCTAATCGGCGGTCTCTGGCACGGGGCGGCGTGGAAATTTATTCTCTGGGGCGGTCTGCACGCTGTGGGCATAATCCTCACCGGCGATGTAGAAAAGACAGTCCTTTACGAGAGGATACCCCGGATTGTAAGGCAGTTGCTTACGTTTCACTTCGTCTGTCTGGGCTGGGTCTTCTTCCGGGCCGAAAATATAAACGATGCGGCGCTGATTCTGCAGCGCATCTTTACCGCAGCAGACCCATCGCCAGGGGTGCCGGTGGTAATGTTCGCAATAATCGCAGTTGTCTGGCTGTATCAGCTAATCTTCAGTTCCACAGCCAAAGATATACTTACCCGGCGGCCGGTGAGAATTACACTGATGCTTCTGATACTTATTTATCTTACGGTATTTGCCGCAGCCGGACACGAGCCATTTATTTATTTTCAATTTTGACAAAAATATGACAAAGATTATGAATGAAATAACTACTCTCAGCTCCAACACTGTAAAATTATCACTCAGAGAATGGGGCGTGGTAGCTGTCACTCTGGCCGTCGCGCTTTTAATCATTTTTCCAGGGACGTGGCGACGGCTGGAAAGATTCGATACGCCGGACGATTTTCGCCTGGCGCAGCGGTACCGTGACGACTACTGGCTCTTTTCCAGATGGGCCCGAACCGCCTGCAAAGAATATCCGATTATCTTTCTCGGCGACTCGGTCATCTGGGGGAGATATGTCGGCAACGATAGTACGCTGCCGGCCCAATTAAACAACCTTTTTGGAAAAGAAAGGACAGCCAATCTGGCGATTGACGGGCTGCACCC
The DNA here is from genome assembly GCA_964405375.1 of uncultured Pirellulales bacterium. Classification (GTDB taxonomy): domain Bacteria; phylum Planctomycetota; class Phycisphaerae; order Sedimentisphaerales; family Anaerobacaceae; genus CAYONQ01. The sequence continues at coordinate 1,712 of CAYONQ010000122.1, read as the reverse complement.
CGTCGCCCTTGAAGGTCTGCTTAAATACTACAGCTCAGCGATTTCACACAAAAAGGTCATCGTCCATTTTAATCCGCTGTGGCTAAGCTCCAGAGAATTCGACCTCAGCGGCGAAAAAGAATTCCCCATATACCATCCCCGGCTTTTGCCCCAGTGGCTGGGCCGAATAAAATCGTACCGGCAAACGCTGGAGGTCAAAGCCGGTATCATTCAGGAAAGATGTCTGCCTTATGTAGGCCTGGTCAACCACCTGCGCTTGTGCCACCTGGACAACAAGAATTTTAGCCGATGGGTGGTGGATAATCCCCACAGAAATCCTTTTGCACAAATCTCTCTGAAGATAGACGCCGGCTCAGAGAAAAATGCCAGCGAGACAAAAAACTGGCAGCAGCGAAACCTTGCCGTCCAGAACTGGCAATGGGTGCCGCTGGCAGAGTCGTTTCAGTGGAAATACTTTGTTAAAAGTGTTAAAATATTACAAAAGAGAGGTAATGAGGTCTTTGTGATGGTAGGTCCGATTAATCCTCATATTGTAACGGCGGATAGTTTGCGGCGATACCGCACATTACAGTCAGACGTTAGTAGCTGGCTTCGGCAGAACCATATCGATTACTTCATAGTGCCGGATATGGTCAGTAATCTTTACGCCGATGCCAGCCATCCTCTCAAGCCGGGATATAATCTAATATCGCAACGGATGCTCAGAGATGAAAAATTCGTTAAGTGGAGTTCAGAATGAAGAATTTGGCGAAAATACTATGTCTGTTACTGCTTGCGACAAATAGTTGCACCGCTGTCGCTGAAGAAGAGCTACCTCCGACGATTACTACCAAAACAGGGGTGAAAATGGTGCTAATTCCCGCCGGCTGGTTTACTATGGGAGATAACAACGGCCCCAACAACGAAAAACCACAGCACCAGGTCTTTATCAGCTCCTTCTATATCGACAAATGCGAGGTGACACAGTCGGACTACCTGAAAACCACAGGCACTAATCCTTCTAAATTCGGCGGTAAAGATTGGAAGATATACCCTGTGGACAGGACTGGGTGGCGGCAGGCCGCTGCGTACTGCAACGAACGCTCCCGCCGAGAGGACCTTGCGAACTGCTATGATGAACAAACCTGGCGGTGTGACTTCGAGGCCAATGGTTACCGCCTGCCCACCGAAGCTGAATGGGAATACGCTTATCGAGCAGGAGCTACAAGCTCATATTACTTTGGCAGCTATGCCGCAGGTAGTAATGCTAATGACCAGTTGAAACGATACGCTTGGTTCAAAGATAATTCCAACAGCCAGACCCAGCCGGTAGGCAGGAAAAAACCCAATCGATGGGGCCTATACGATATGGCGGGCAACGTGTATGAATGGTGCAACGACTACTATGACCCCAACTATTACCAAAACAGCCCTGACCGGGACCCCCGCGGCCCGCAAAAAGGCGAAAAGAAGGTTCTTCGCGGCGGATGCTGGGTTACCGATGCCCAGAGCTGCCGGGCAGCCTGCCGCACCAGCGATAACCCCACTAACGCCGACATTTGCCTGGGATACCCGGCTTACGGATTTAGATGTGTAAGAAAAGCTGACAACCATATTGAAACCTCTACCGGTTCTGTCGGCACCATAAAAACGAAGTAACCAATGAGAATAATCAACTTAATAACTCAAACTGACCGATTAAGGAAATTTTAATGGTAATGATTATCAAACAA
>CAYONQ010000121.1:0-4668 GCA_964405375.1 uncultured Pirellulales bacterium | reverse complement strand
TATTCGCCGCCTGGAAAAACTCCTCGCGGCCTAAAATCGGTCAGTTTGAGTAAATATAATAAATTGGGATAGTCGATTGAGACAGCAAGCGAATAGTGAAAAAGATTGCGATTGCCGAGAGAACAATTTTGGTGAGTGTGTGCATTTTATTCATTTTTCAATTCCTTCTATATATCGCTTTGCTTGAGTGGAGATTTAGTTCTCCGGATATTCAATTGGAAGCGGATAAACTGTGGCCAGCCGTAGAGCAGGTAAACTGCCGATATCACTTTGAGGAAATTGTATATCATAGATGACCATTGGACGGGGGTGAAAACAAGTGATTTTGGAAAGGTCTTGAATGTGAATGTCTCGTTTATCAGAGGACGTATCTGTAGAGGTGAGACTACTATGTTTAATATGGTTGGAATCGAAGTTGACAGCAATATCAGGCCATAAAAAACTGCGATCATTCAAAGAGAACCAGCCAGCCAGAGAGCTTCGCTTCCGGAGTTCAGTTCTTCACCCGGCCCTGCTATTCGGTGGGCTAACCAATCGTTTTTAAAGATAAGCAAATATACAATCGCTATAATTAAAATTATGACAACAGGGAAAAATAAGATAACTCGGAGCGTGGATGTATCCTGAGCCTGTGTCGTGGATGTTAGTATACTAAGATTTTGGCAGAGGTTTATTACGGCACTGATTCCAAGAAAAGTGAGGACGGCCTTGGCTATTATTTGCATTTTGGTCACGAGATTACCTTTCGCAAGACAAGCAGGGACGTTTTCATTGTATTTGTAAACTCTATGATGTCCAGAGGAATACCGTTGTATCAGTCCGATTTTTTGGATTGTTTTTGGATGGTTATCAACCTATTGTTTTCAAGGGAAAGTGTTTTTTGATGCTGAAACGGCTGTTTCCGAAGCAAAAGAAAAAAAAGGTTGATTTGCTGCTGTGAATTGGCTATAGTTCCGCAAGTTGAAAACCGCCCTGTCGCACGGGGTAGCTTTAGGTGCAGGATTGCCTTTTGGGGTCAGCAGTTTCACGGCGTGGCTGACTCAGGCCTCCGGCAGGGCCAAACCAGGCCGACACAAGTCGGCCTCCGTGACAAGCGCCAGGTATGAAACGCGAAATAAGATACGCTTCACGAGATACGAAATACGAGATACTAACATTACCCGGTGGTGTAATTGGTAACACATGGGCTTTTGGTGCCTACATTCCAGGTTCGAGTCCTGGCCGGGTAGATAAGAAACTAAAAAGTAAAGTGCAAAATTAAGGATGACGCTTTGGCTGAAACAGTGGCGATAATCCTGGCCGCAGGAATCAGCAGCAGGATGAACCCCGCCCCTCCGGCAGGGGACGGGGTGAATACCGATATCCCGAAGGTTTTGCATCAAGTCTGCGGACGACCTATGCTGAGCTACGTGCTCGATGCCTGCTGGCGGGCCGGGGTCGCCAAAATTTACGTCGTCGTCGGCTACGGTGGCCAACAGGTAAAAGAAACATTCAGCACAGATTCCGATATTGTATGGGTAAACCAGCAACACCAGAAAGGAACAGCCGATGCCGTTCTATGCTGTAAAGAGCATCTCGCTGATTTTGACGGCCAGACATTGGTGCTTTGCGGCGATGGCCCGCTCGTTCGGCCGCAAACCCTAAAAACGCTTATAGAAACGTATAGAGCCGAGAAACCGGCCCTTGCCTTGGCAACGGCTATCCTCGACAACCCCACCGGCTATGGACGCATCATAAGAAACGAAAACGGCAATATCACCGGCATTGTGGAACATAACGACTGCACGGATGAACAATTGAAAATTCGCGAGGTTAATCCGAGCTACTATCTGTTCAATAACAAGATTCTTTTCGAGGCCCTTCAGAAGGTTAAACCCGATAACGCCAAAAAAGAATACTATCTAACAGATGCACTGTCTATTATCATTGCAGCGGGCCACAAAGTTACCACCATTCCAGCGGTGCGGCCCGAAGAGGCAATGGGCATCAACGATAGGGACCAGCTTGGCAAGGTAAATAAAATTATGCGGCAAAGATTGACGCAAAACCTTGTGAATGACTCCAAAAATGGTATAGTAACCGCTTTACCGAAACAGACAGATAAATCCGGACGGAAAGGCAGAGAATAATGTTTCTAAAGGACAATTTGAAGATATTCTCCGGCGGCAGTAACGTACCTTTAGCCGCTGCAGTTTGTAACTATTTAGGGATTCCGGTCGGCGGAGCGAATATCGACAGATTTCCCGACGGCGAAAAAACCATCAAATTGGAGGATGACGTCCGAGGCAGGGACTGCTTCGTTATACAGTCAACCTGTAATCCTGTTGATGAGAACTTGGTTGAGCTTTTGATTTACCTCGACTGTCTGCGAAGGGCAAGCGCTGCACGCATCACCGCCGTTATTCCATACTTCGGCTATGCCCGCCAGGATAGAAAAGACGAAGGACGAGTGCCAATTACCGCAAAGCTGGTGGCAAATCTTATTACCACCGCAGGCGCTAACAGGGTCCTGGCCATAGACCTGCACGCTCCACAGTTACAGGGATTTTTCGATATACCTGTTGACCACCTCACCGGCGAGCTGGTTTTGAACAAATACTTCAGAGAAAAGAAAATCAGCAACCTCACCGTAGTCTCGCCGGATATCGGCAATATAAAAATCGCTGCAAAATATGCCTCGCGACTTGGCGCAGAACTGGCCATCGTACACAAAAGAAGACTAACCGGTACCGAAGTAGAAGCCAAAGAAATCATCGGACAGGTGCAGGGCAGAAATATCCTGATGTGCGACGATATTATTGCCACAGCCGGAACAGTCTGCACTGCCGCAAAACTTCTCAAAGAACGCGGGGCCGAAAAAATATGCGTTGGCGCAACTCACGGCGTCTTTGCGGAAAAGGCAATCGAGCAGCTCGACGACGCCCCAATCGATGAAGTTATAGTTACCGACACCATACCGCCCGGCGAAAAGCAAGAGAACTTTGAATATATAAAGGTTCTGAGCGTTTCGCAAATGTTAGGAGAGGCCATAAAGAGAATTCACAGAAACGAATCGATTAGCAGCTTATTCAATAATCTTTAAAAGACAGCGAACGAAAACAAAAGTCGAAAAGCGAGGATACTATGGAAAAAAACTTGCTTCTGAAAGCGGAAATCAGAGAACAAGCCGGCTCAAAGGCGGCCGCAAATATTCGCAAGCAGGGAAGGATACCGGCCATTATATACGGACACAAAAAAGAAACCGTGCCGATTTCATTAGATACACGTAATTTCATCGACGGCCTGCATCACGGACAACGGCTGATAGATGTGCAAATTGGCAAAAAAACCGAAAAGGTAATTGTCAAAGACCTTCAGTACGATTATCTCGGAAAAGATATTATTCATATAGACTTGATAAGAGTTAACGTTACTGAAACGGTCAGAGTAACGGTGCCTATCGAGCTTAAGGGCACAGCCAAAGGAACACACGAGGGCGGCATTGTTGAAGAACATACCGACCATCTGGAAGTCGAGTGCAGAGTAACCGATATTCCGGAGACCATCCTTGTTTCGGTAAAAGATATGAATGTGGGGGACGCCCTGTATGCTCGCGATGTCGAGCTTGGCGATAGCGTGAAATTGGTGACCGACCCATCAACGCTATTGGTTGCCTGCAGCATAGTCGCTGCCGCCAAAAGCACCGAAGAACTCGAAGAAGAGGTGCCTGTAGCCCCTGAGGTTATTGGCGAGCCAAAAGAAACCGAGCAGGAACCTTCAGAAAAAGATACTAAGAGCTTCTAACAAAATGAATTTAACTGGTTCCAACATATGATAATACAACCCATAGAAAGGAAAGCTTCGTGAATATCACTACGACGCTCATAACGAACTCGCAACCGGCGAAACTGGTGCAGCCAGGAAAGTGTGCGTTCTACTACCCAGCGAGTTTTGCCCAACCCGCTACCATTGGGCGTTCTGCGTTTGGCCAACAAGGATTTGATTTTCAGAAGTCTCAAAGCAATGCGGTGTGGTTGCGAATCATAGCCACGATCGCCTTGAACAATACCAGGACGCTTACGGGGTCTACCACGCCTGCCAGCTATCGGTGGAATTGCCTCAACCAGTGGAAGAAGTTGTGTAACATCGTGGCGGTTAGCGCCAGTCAGAGTAAAGGCAAAAGGTATCCCATTAGCATCGGTGATTATATGATGTTTACTGCCACTTTTGCGTCTATCAGTGGGGTTTGGGCCTGTTTTTTGCCCCCCAAAACCGCTCGAACTGATGCCGAATCTACCACGGCTCGCGAAAAATCTATCTTGTTGGCTTTTCGCAGTTTGTTGAGAAAAATGCGGTGTATTTTGTCCCATACGCCGGCCTTTTGCCAGTCCCGCAGTCTTCGCCAGCATGTCATTCCACTGCCACAACCCATTTCCTTGGGCAGGTGCTCCCAGCCGATTCCTGTTTTGAGCACAAACAGAATTCCTGTTAAAGTTGCACGGTCTGGAATTGACTTGCGACCCGGGTGCCGGAATCGCCTTTTCCTCTTCGGGATTATTGGCTCTATCAATTTCCATAATTCGTCATCTAAAATCGGTTTTGCCATGAGTAACCTCCTTGTAATATCATTTTGGTTACTCATGTTATCGGCTATAAACGGTAAAAACCTTTCATTTTGTTAGAGGCTCT
>CAYONQ010000120.1:0-4937 GCA_964405375.1 uncultured Pirellulales bacterium | reverse complement strand
TGTTTTTGTTTGATAATCATTACCATTAAAATTTCCTTAATCGGTCAGTTTGAGATATTTATTCAAACCTCTCTTGGGAAACTGTAGGGATATTCTTTCCTTCATTGTTGGTCGTCGGTGTAGCCGTCGGTGCACTCATCTACCTTTTTATTTACAAACGTGACAGCTTAGCTAAAAAAATCGTTGGCTCAGAACAACTGCCCGAGCCCGACTCACAAATACAATGGCTGCCTGTCTCACTGCGTCTTATCTGTATCGCCGGCGGAATCTACTTCCTCAACAATGTACTCTGGCGCACAACTCATATCATTAGCCAGCTCGCCCTCCTTAAAGCCAAAAATGCCTACAGTAACTACGCCCCATTCAGTCCCCGAAACATACTACCTTGGGTGATTATGTTTATATGCGGTGTTTATCTGCTCTGCGGAGCCCCTCATTTCGTCCGCTGGCAGGTAAAAAGGATTTTACAACAGTGCAAAGGCCGGACGGGAACCACATAACCGCGAATCAGGGATATATTATTAACAGCCAAAGGAACGGTCAGGGCAAGGTAAGAAAGCACGTGGGTCAATCGGTCTCATTATCGACCGAGACGTAGCTGCGTTGTCCCTCGTAAAGTTGCGTGGGCTCGTCTGAGTCGTCATCCTCATCCATATCTTCTGTGGCACCGCTTATGCGTGAGCCATCGCTCAATCGGTGCTTGGCCGCCTCCGTGCGGCTTCGCATACGCTCATAGTCCTTAAGCGTTATCATAACCTCTCTCGCCTGGCTGCCTTTGTATTCGCCGAGGACACCCAGTGCCGCCATCATCTCTATCATACGAGATGCCCTTGCATAACCGATACTAAGCCGTCTCTGCAACAGCGAGACACTTCCTCGCTTGGTCTGAATAACAATTCTCACCGCCTCGTCGAATAATTCGTCCTTTTCCATCTCGGATGCGTCCATTCGGCCAAGCTGCGTAAGTTCCGGGTGGAATTGCGGCTCGGCGATTTCCTTAAGATATTTGACAATCCGTTTTATTTCCGACTCGTCAACAAAGGTGCCTTGTGCGCGCACGAGGTCGCTGGTGCCCGGCTTTAGAAATAGCATATCACCTTCACCGAGCAGCGTTTCTGCCCCGTTCTGGTCGAGAACGATTCTGCTGTCCAGCCGTGCAGCAACACGGAAGCCAATCCTTGTCGGCATATTCGACTTTATCAGCCCTGTAACAACCGTTGCCTGCGGTCGCTGAGTAGCTAAGACGATATGAATACCGACCGCCCGGCTTTTCTGTGCGAGTCGGACAATATATGCCTCTATCTCCTTGGCGGCGGACATCATCAAATCAGCCAGTTCATCGATTATTATGACAATGTAGGGAAGTTTCTTCGGAATCTTTGCCTCTTCGTCAGGACCACTCGGTTTGAAGCGCTCGATAATCTCCTCGGCGCCAAGCCGATTGTACTCGGTGATGTTCTTCACCCTTGCCTCAGCCAAAAGCGAGTATCGCTCGTCCATTTTCTCGGTAGCCCAGCCAAGAATCTGCACTGCCCGGTTTGTCTCCGTAACTATCGGGCTCATCAGGTGCGGAATGGTATTGAAGGCGGTCATCTCGACCATCTTCGGGTCAATCAAAATCAGTTTCACCTCGTCGGGTCGTTTGGTAAGCAGTATGCTGCTGATTATACTGTTGATGCAAACGCTCTTTCCCGAGCCGGTCGTTCCTGCGATAAGCAGGTGCGGCATCTCGGTGAGGTCCGAGACAAGCGCCTCCGCTGCCGAGTCCTTGCCCAGGAACAGCGGAATCTCCATCGTCCGAGGTTTGCCGGCTGCTAATTGCATTATATCCTTCATACGGACTTTTTCTTTCTCACTGTTGGGCACCTCTATGCCTATCGTATGCTTTCCCGGCAGAGGGGCTACGACGCGAACCGCCCCGACGCCGAGCGCACGGGCCATATCGTTTGCAAGCGTGCTAATCTGGCTGACCTTTACGCCGGCGGCAAGCTCCAGCTCGAACATTGTTACGACCGGCCCTGTGTCAGCCGTAACCACGCGGGCATTAACACTAAACTCGCCGAGCAATTTCTCCAGTGCAGCGGCCTTTGCCTTGACGACCTTGCCCTGTATCGCTGCAAAACTATGTTCCGGCTCAGCCAGCAGCTCCATAGGCGGCAGGGTATAATCCTCGAAGCTGGGCGACACATAGGACCTTGTCGGCTTGTGCGTCTGCGGCGATATTAGCTTTAACGGGCTCGAGATCTCAGTTTGACTCATTCCATCGTGCCCGGCCGACAATGGTTTTTGCGTTGGTAGAGCCGTTTTGTGACTTATTGCAAAATGGTGTTCTCTGGCGCTTAATTTTCGCCAGATTTCTTTTAAAACGTCAGACTGTTGTTTCGCCGCCGACCACGCCGGTGCTACTATGGCGATTGTTTTTCCAAAGACAAAACCGAACCACCGCACTAATGTCAGGACAACGACGTCGGCCAGCAGGACAATTCCGACAATCCAGGTAGCTGTGATTAGTATGAATGTTCCCAGCCAGGCGAAGTGACTTCGTAAGAATTGCGTTGCTGCAACACCGAGCACTCCGCCCGACCCCATCGGAAAACTATAGACCTGATAAGGCCAGAGGCAATAAAAGCTGCTCGAGGCCGCCACCGTCAGCAGCACCAGACCGGCTGCTCGCAAAATTGGCTGACCTGCCGGCCTACCTAACAGCCGACCCGCCAGAAAGCAAATTGCCGAAACCAGTATGACAAACACTCCCGGCCCGATATAATACATTAGGTAGTATGCGCAAAAAGCACCTATCGGCCCGCACAAATTGGCCGACGGACTGTTATGAGGATAGGCAAACTTGCTTGGCCAATCACCAATATCGAAACTGATACAACTGCATAAAAGCACCAATAGCGCAGCGATACCAAGACACTCAGCCGCCACTTTGTGGTTTTTTTTCTCTTTCACGACACTAATTTCCAGATTAGTCCGATAAAAAACTTTTTTACAGAGGTTATTAGCTCTTTGACCGTTAAGAGGTCTAACTTATATCGGCAAGCGTTCCCGCTTTTCTGCACAATTACCGTGCCGTCCGAACGTGATAAGCAGCGTTTGGATACCACCCAAAATCCGGCTGATTTGTTAAGGATTGATGCCAACAGCTTTTTTGCAGCTCTTAATTTTGGTAAAGACGTATTTTGCGGGATGCGAGTGTTAGTTTTCGGCTGTGATTTCAAGCGGCGTTTTGTGTGTGTGGCCCTGGCAGCTTTCGCAGCCGCATATACCAACGTGTCTTAGATGTGATGTGCCTGCGAGTTTTTTGGTCTCGAGCAATCTTGCGCCTTTTGCCTTCATCTTGCGAATGGCCAGATGCGCCTCTTTTTTGTTATGCGAGCCGACCGCATCGACTACAACCGTTACTTTCTTGCCTCGATGCAGGAGGCCCAGCGCCATCGCCTTAACGGCCCCTTCTGCGCAGGCCCCTATCAAAACAAACTCGTTAGCCCGCACTTCGCTGAGCAACCTCTCAATGCGGGGCTCATCGAACGGGTCGGTGCTCCGCTTGTGAAGAATAATCTGCCTGTAGCGGCGGAGTATATCTTCCGCCAAATCGGTGCTGCCGTCTGCGGGGTAACTGGCCCGGTTACTCAGCAGTGTATAGCGTATTTTCCTTTGCCCGTCTGTGCCGTCGATGCAGTAGTTGATTTTGCCGCCGTTATTATTTGAGTAAACCTCGCAGGTCGAGATTACGGGGATGTTTCCACGCCTGGCCCAGGCCATTATCCTGCGAATATGCGCCAGGACTCTTCTGTGGTTCCTTATGCAGGCGGTGCCTTCGGCGAGAAAGAAATCTTTCTGCGTGTTGACGTCTATAAGAACCCACCGTCGCCGCCATTTAATTAGCTGCCGAATCATTATTTAAACTTCCCTGCCAATGCTCTACAGCTTTGTCCTATAAGTTATTACGCATCTGCTAATCACAGGTTCATCGCCGCAAAATCAACGGCTGCCCTACCGGCCTCTAATTATGTATCATCGATTAACATCTGTGGGCACTTTAGCTGTTATTAGCCCTCAAAACGCCGTTTCTATCTTTGTCCGAATGAGATAAATTTTGTATAATACGGCCACGCTACGTTTATGCGGGTTTTTAACTTTTATTTGCGTTTTACCCAATGGCCAGAACCCTAAAAGACTATCCTTCGGTTGCATTAAGCCCTGAAGATTTGGACGGCAAAATCGATTTCATCCGGATTTTCGGACGTAAAGCTGCTGTCCATATTGAAATCGGCACGGGCAAGGCCGGCTTTTTGCTGGCCCAGGCCCGCGCCCAGCCGGAGCTTAACTTTCTCGGTATCGAGCGGGCCGGCAGATACTACCGCTATGCCGTTGACCGCATCGGCCGATGGTCCATCAGCAACGTTCGGATAATCCGCACGGACGCCGCACGTTTCTTAGCCGAGTTTGTTCAGGATGACTGCGTGGAGTGTTTTCACATCTACTTTCCCGACCCCTGGCCCAAGAAACGCCATCATAAAAGGCGATTTTTCTGCCAGCTTAATCTTGAGCAGCTCCTGCGGTGCCTGAAGCAGGGTGGAATCATCAAAATAGCCACCGACCACGCCGGGTATTTTGAGCATATTCAGGGGGTCCTGTCCGGCCAGAGCAGCAGGATTGAAGAAATCGATTTTTTCCCCACCGCCGGCGCCGACTGTGGCGAATGGGTCGGCACGAACTTTGAAAGAAAATACCTCAAAGAACGAAGGTCTATCTATACCATTGCCGTTAAGAAATTGTAGTTTGTTGCTCGTTGCTTGTTGTTAACCAATTAACCATTTGACCTATGGTTCTGCGCAGAGTTGAAAATAGGTTTGACGGTGGCTTATGGCGTCATTATACTCAAACTGACCGATGGCCAGTTTGAAAATGCAAAAATCAAAGTGCAAAAT
>CAYONQ010000119.1:0-4943 GCA_964405375.1 uncultured Pirellulales bacterium | reverse complement strand
CAATTTTGCATTTTTAACTTTGATTTTTGCATTCTCAAACTGACCGTCGGTCAGTTTGAGTAATATAATGACCGTTTTGCAGAAAGGTCTGATAAATGACGGAAGGACTAATCGGTATAATAGGCGGCACGGGGCTGGGCGATGCGCTGGCGGAGCGTTTGGTCGATGCTAAATCACACGAGGTCGATACGCCGTTCGGCAAACCGAGCGCAGCCATTTGCATCGGCAGGATAGGCCAAAATAAAGTAGCATTTCTCAATCGTCACGGCAAAGGCCACAAACTTTCTCCGAGTGATGTGCCGTTTGCAGCCAATATCTTTGCCTTAAAAAAGCTCGGCGTTCACACACTGATAGCCACAGGCGCGGTGGGATCGCTTAGTGACCAAATCGGCCCCGGCGATTTAGTTATAGTTGACCAGTTTATCGATAAGACCTTTAGACGACAGAACAGCTTCTTCGAAGGGTTTGCGGCGGTGCACTGCGAGATGGCTGAGCCGGCCTGTGGGCGGCTTCGACAGATACTGCTGGATGTGGCTGGCACAATCGATATAAAGACGCATCCCAAAGCCACCTATATTTGTATGGAAGGCCCGCAATTCTCCACGCGGGCCGAATCGCTTATGCACCGCACTTGGGGCGGCGATTTGATTGGTATGACCGCTATGCCCGAGGCAAAATTGGCGAGAGAAGCGCAAATCTGTTATGCACTAATTGCGCTGCCCAGCGACTATGACTGCTGGAGGCCGCACGAGCTCGGAAAAAACAAGCAGGCGCTTCTGAAAGAGATTGTCGCAAATCTGCAAATGGCAACGGACAATTGCCTGAAGCTTATCGAGGCGGTCTTGACAAGTGGGCAACAGCTTATTTGCGAGACCTGTGACTGTAGAAAGACGCTGGATTTGGCGGTATGGACAGATGAGGACCGAATCGACCACGCTGATAAAGAAAAGCTGAAGGTGCTTTTCGAATAGCCCCGGCCTTGACAGCAGACCGGCCGATGGTATAGTAAAGCCCGAACCTTATCGGCTTTTTATGAAAAACTTAATTCGAAAGGACACTTGAAATGAAAAGACCGGGCCAAATAGCGATTGTTTTAACAGTTGGTATTATTGTTGTGTCAATCGCCGGCTGTGCAGAGCAGAATCTCTCAGACAATAAAAAGTGCAGACTTATAGCCAATGAAAACAGGCAGCTAAAAAAGCAAATCGAAACCCAGAAAGAATCGCTCGTTGAGGAAATCGAAAAGCAGGAAGCGCTGGTTGCCAAATGTCTGCAGGAAAAAAAGACCCTGGAAGAGCGTTCTTGGAAAAATATTCAGCAGCTGCGTCAGGAAAACGAGAACCTCAAAACCCGGATGAGACGGCTTGAAAAATCAATCCCGCCCTCGGACGAACAGCTAAAGCAGCAGATTAACGACCTCGGTGAGTACGCCTTAGAGGATTTTGAGGAAATTATAAAACTTACCGAGGAAAATAGGAAGCTCAAAGCGAGGGTACAGCAGCTTGAAACTATGATTCAGCAGCTTGGAAAAGAACTGCCGTTGCCTAAGGAATCTCCACCTCCTCAACCTTTGTGAGCCGCCGTTAAGTATTCGAACTGACCGTCGGTCAGTTCGAATTATATATAAACTTTGTCCATCAATCTTGGGAAGGCAATGCACTGCCGGATATGCTTCTCGCCGGCCAGCCACGCAACCGTCCGCTCTACCCCTAATCCGAAGCCGCCGTGCGGAACCGACCCGTACTTTCGCAAATCAAGGTACCATTCGTAATTCTCGGTATTCAATCCCTGCTCTTTGATTCTTCCAAGAAGCAAATCGTAATCGTCTTCTCTGACCGACCCGCCGATGATTTCGCCGAACCCCGCCGGCGCAAGCAAATCAAAATTCAGAACAACCCTGTCGTCGTTTCTGTCGGTCTTCATATAAAACGCCTTGGCCTCTCTGGGATAATGCGTAACAAAGACCGGCTTATCGTGCATCTGCGAGATTATGGTCTCGTCCGAGCCGCCCAAGTCCTTGCCCCATTGAAACTCTGCTGCCAGTTTTGCATGCTTCGGATTGTTCTCGATTTTCGTATTCGTCTCCGCAAGCTCGGCCTGCAGTTCAATCAACTCGGCGGCGATTTTATCTCTCTGCCACTGCTTCAGTTGGCTGCCTTGTTTTTCTTCCAGTCCGGCGATTTTTGTCTCTAATTGCTGCTTTTGCTCTTGCAGTTCTTTTAATTGCTCATCGAGGAATATTTTGGTCTTCTCGCCGGTCAGAATATCAACCGCCTCGCTGTACGTTAATCTGTAAAAAGGCGGCTTCATCTTTTCAAGTGCCGAGATGTCGGCCCCTAAACCCTCAAGTTCGCTCTTATTGCTTCGCAGAGTTTCAGCCGCTATAAAGGCAACGAAATTCTCAGCTAATTCAAGCAGCCCGTCGAGGTCGATAAAGGCGACCTCCGGCTCGACCATCCAGAACTCGGTCAAATGTCTGCGCGTCTTGCTCTTTTCCGCCCTGAACGTCGGCCCGAAACAATACACCTTCCCGAAACTCGCCGCCGCCGCTTCTAAATACAACTGCCCCGTCTGTGTTAGGTGCATCGAGCTTCCGAAATAGTCCGCCTCGAATAATGTCTGCTCGCCCTCAGCGGCCATAGCAGTGAAAATCGGCGTATCTATCAGCGTAAACCCGTTATCGTTAAAGAACCTGCGAATGGCATCGATAACGCTGTGGCGAATCCTGCCGATACACCACTGCCGCTGGCTGCGAAGGTGAAGATGACGGTTTTTAAGAAGAAAATCTACGCCGTGCGATTTCGGCGTTATCGGATAATCGCTCGCCTCCTGAATTACTTTGGCGTCCGTAACGGCCAATTCATACCCGCCCACACTTCGCTCATCGGCCCGAACAGCGCCCGTTACCGTCAAAGACGATTCCTGCCCGAGATGCTTTAGCTGCTCGAACAGTTCATCCGGCACTTTGCCTTTTTCAGCGATACACTGACAAAGTCCCGTCCCGTCTCGGATGATTAGAAATTGTATCTTACCGCTGCTCCTGCTGTTATACACCCACCCGCAAAGCACAACCTCACCCCCCACATTGTCTTTTAATTCCGATATATACGTTTTACTGCTTTTCGGCATTGCTTTTTTCCTCTTTTGTTTTCATTGTTCTTGTCGGCCAGATTAGCCAGTCATCGGCCCCGGTTTTTTCTTCATCCCATCTATCGAGTTTGCCGTCTTCATCAATATTGTTTTTGCCTTTACTGTAGAGGGTGAAGCTCTCTTCTGTGAGTTTATAGACAAAAGCACCACCGTTGAATGGGTCGATGAAGATTTCCGGCTGGGCCGGTGTCTTTATGTCCTCCAGCCGTTCCGGCCATTGCCCGGTTTTATCTTTATACCGCCTCAATGCCACCAAAAGCCGGCTGCCTCTATTGCCCGCAATATCGCGGAGATATATATCGTGAATTGTGTAATAATTCGGCTCTATGATATTGACCATCATCTCACTCATAAAGCGGAAGTTAAATTTAGCTGAGATTAACGAAAATTTCTCCGGCTCTTCCAGCTTCTTCTGCCAGTTAAAATCGGGCTCAGCCATCGCATAGAGCACCTCGTAACTTTCGTTAATCATTTCGCCTACTCTTTGTGGTGTGGACGGCATATAAAACCAGCCCAATATAGTACCTACTTTGGTGAGTTTTCTTTGCCAATAGGTTGGTGGCGGCAGCTCTTCTGGCCATTCGGCCCCTAACGTTTTCATCAGATTGCACCCAAGTCTCACCTGGCCTTTCGAATTTGTTTCGTAAAGTATTCCCCAGAGATTCTTATTCAAAAGTTTTTCGTGTTCGAGAAATCGAGGCAGGTCGGAAGTCCAATCATGTTCAATCTCTGCCAGAGCTTCTTCGATAACGTTTAGTTGCTCTTCCGTAACATCGCCGGTAACAACGAATCTGTTGAACCGTTCGATTGGAAGGGCCTCGATAGCAATCCCAACCAGCGTTTCTGTTATTGTCGGCTGCTGACATAGGTGTTTTGCCATTTGCAGCAGAACTAAGCTTTTCTCTAAGGCCCGGTCAGCACGTCCTTCGGCAATGTCGTTATTCGCCGCGATGGTGAGAAGAAATGCCCACCGACGCATCGGACTTAATCGGTTCATCTGTGGGTCAAGATTTATAGGGTCAGCGGTTATTGGGAATGCACATCTTTCTTTTTTAGAGGCCTCAAGCAATTTTGCGATTGTGCCCTCTTGCTGTTGAAGCCACTCGGTGAGTTCGGGGTAATCCTTGCTCAACCACGGTTCAAACCGGCCTAAGCGATAATCGTTAGGGTCAGGTAAGTTGGGCTCAGAATCGTTTGCATCATAGTGTTCCAGCAGTTGGTTGTAGATTGTCGCAGCGTTTTCTTCATCCGGGACAGCGTATTTGGCTTCTAAAGCCGCCAATTCATCGTCAAACGTATAACGTCGCCAATCGCCGTTTCTATCAGGCAGAAAAACCCAGATAATCAATAACAGAACAACAGCAGCGACCGACAGCCAGAACCATTTCCTTGCAGGTCTTGGTAATGCGGTACAGGCCAAAAGTATTACAATCAGTAGCGCTGTTACCTTCCACGGCGCCTGAAAGAAAAGCGCTGCGACTAATAATAACGTAAGCAGCCCCAGGCCAATCCATTTGAGGATTCGCCCTGTCATTCTGAGCGCAGCGAAGAATCTCGTCCCGCGTTTTTTCTTTTCCTGCTCTTCTTCAGCCATTTATCTTCACCTTTACAACGACCTTGTGCACACTTGAAGGCCCGTCAATCCGGCATTTCGGCATATGGACATCCTGCGGAAAAAGCACGGCAAACATACCGCAGCCGAGCTTTACCTCAGTGATATTGTCGGGCTTTTTGTAGAGGATGATGTCTTTTTCAGGATTGTATGGTGTTTGGACCTCGAGATTGTCGAGCGG
>CAYONQ010000118.1:0-4953 GCA_964405375.1 uncultured Pirellulales bacterium | reverse complement strand
TTTAATTGCTTATCGTATAAAAAGTTAAAATAGTTGCCGACGTAGTCGGCTTCAATTAACGAGATACGATTCACGAGCCCCGCCCCTCCGAGGAGCGGGACCAGCGACGAACGACGCTCAAACTGACCCGTCCCTTAGGGACGGTCAGTTTGAGTATGTAACGAGCAACTTACCACATTAAAAACCAATTGAAAGGGCCATAAAAATGAAACAATTAACAATTTTAAGCTCCACTGTTCTGCGATACGTCGCAAAATACGCTCCTCTCGTAGTAATTCTGGCCGGCTTCACGGCCGTTTGTCTGGGCCAGTACGAACCTCAAGCCCCCCCGTCTAAAATAATCCGGCTCCCCAAACCGCAGCTAAAAGGGCCGCTCACACTCGAACAAACGCTGGCCAAACGCCGAAGTGTCCGCCAATTTACCAACCAACGACTTACACCCGAACAGATTGGCCAGCTCGCCTGGGCAGGCCAGGGCATAACCAACAGGCAAAGAGGTTATCGAACGGCGCCATCGGCAGGCGCAATCTACCCTATGAAGCTATACTTTGCCACTGACCAGGGGCTGTCTGTTTACAATCCCGAAGAACACGTCCTCGAAGAAATCGCCAATCAGGATATCCGCAGCAAACTGTCGGCAGCAGCTTTAGGGCAAAGGGCGGTGGCTGCAGCCGCCTGCGATATTATCATCGCCGGCTCCGAAAGCAAGCTCGCGCGCAAGTACGGCAATAAAGCAAGAAGATATATGCTGCTGGAAGCAGGCCACATCGCCCAAAATATCCAGTTGCAGGCAGTAGGGCTGCAACTTGGCTCCGTAACAATCGGCGCCTTCGACATAAGGGGCGTCAGCAGGGTTTGCTCACTGCCGGCAGACCTTGAGCCGCTTTACATAATCCCTGTCGGCTACCCAGCAGGAAAAACAATAACGGAAAAAACCAAGCAAGAAAGGCAAGCAAGCAAAATGGACATTACAAAAACAAAAAAAGCGGTGTTGATTATCGCAAGTGATAACTTTCGCGATGAAGAGCTTTTCGAAACAAAACGTGAACTTGAGAAGGCAAACATAGAAACGGTTATAGCAAGCACAAAGACGACCGTCTCGAAAGGTATGCTGGGCGGTAAAGCACAGCCCG
Source organism: uncultured Pirellulales bacterium (assembly GCA_964405375.1). Lineage (GTDB taxonomy): Bacteria > Planctomycetota > Phycisphaerae > Sedimentisphaerales > Anaerobacaceae > CAYONQ01. The sequence continues at coordinate 3,820 of CAYONQ010000118.1, read as the reverse complement.
AGATTCTCGTGGATGAGCTGAGCGTTGACGATTACGATGCGATAATCTTTGTGGGCGGCTCGGGGGCAAGACAGTATTTTGACAGCCCGACCGCGATGAACATCGCCCGCCAGGCAAAGGACAAGGAAAAAGTGCTTGCGGCAATCTGCATAGCGCCCACCGTCCTGGCAAATGCAGGCCTGCTCGACGGCGTCAGGGCCACCAGTTTTTCGTCCGAACAGGCCAAGCTTAAAAACGCCGGCGCCAAATATACCGGTGCCGCCGTTGAAAAAGACGGACTTATCATAACCGGCCGAGGCCCCGAGGCCGCAACTCAGTTCGGAAAAACCATCGCCGACGCCCTCACCGGCAAATAGTTAAAAATAAAAACGCTGGCGCCAAATCCGGCCTTTTCATCGACAATTACTTCGCCCCGCTAAAAGAACTGTAGCGATTTGTAATGGGCAGTCTCCTGTCCTTGCCGAACGCCTTCGGCATAATTTTCACCCCCGGCGGCGACTGCCTTCTTTTATACTCGTTGTGGTCAACCATACGAACCACCCACAGCACAACATCCCGCGGCAGACCGGACTCGACAAGCTGCCGTACAGACCTGTCTTCTTCGACATAACCTTTGATAATTTTATCAAGTAAATCATAATCGCCAAGCGTGTCCGAATCCTTCTGCCCGGCCCTTAGCTCAGCACTGGGCGGCCGCTTTAATACGTCGTCAGGTATAATGTCCCTGCCCGCCATTTTGTTTATGTATTCAGCCAACTTATAAACGAGGGTCTTAGGCACGTCTTTTATCACCGCAAAACCGCCGGCCGTGTCGCCATAGAGCGTCGCATAGCCGACAGCAGTCTCGCTTTTATTGCCGGTCGTCAACACCAGATAACCGAACTGATTACTCAGGGACATAAGAATACTGCCGCGGATTCTGGCCTGAAGGTTCTCGTAAGCAACTCCTCCACTGTCCCAGCCATCGACCGTCTTCAACGTCCGGTCGAACTGCTCGAGCACCGGCTCAATCGGGATAACCAAAAACTCAATGCTTAAATTCTTTGCCAGCCTCTCGGCATCCGCTATCGTCTCACGACTGTTAAATCTCGAAGGCATCGTAAGTCCGACCACATTCTCAGCGCCCAACCCCGCAACCGCAACAGCGGCCGTAACCGAAGAATCTATCCCCCCGCTAAGACCAAGCAGGGCCTTCTCAAAGCCGTTCTTTCGTGCATAATCCCTCGTCCCAAGCACCAACGCCCGATAAACCTCATCAAGCACATCAGCCGACTGCGGCACCAAAGGACGTACCGGCTTAACCTGGACCGCCTTCTCGCCAACAGAAACAACGTCGGCAATCAACAAATCCTCCTCAAATGCTGCTGCTCTGGCTACCGTCTTGCCGGTCGAATCAACAATGCAGCTTGAGCCGTCAAAAACAAGCTCGTCCTGCCCGCCTACAAGATTGCAATACGAAACGGCACAATTAAATCTCTTTGCGCACCTATCAAGAATCTCCTGCCTCTCGCCGCCCTTACCCATATGAAACGGCGAGGCCGAGATATTCAGTATCATCTGGATTGGGCCGGCGCCCTTGAGAAAATCACCGAGCCATTCGGCATCCCAGATGTCGGCACAAATAGTAACAGCGACATTAAGCCCCGCCACATTGATTACCACCGGCTCGGTGCCGCTGGCGAAGTACCTTCGCTCATCAAACACACCGTAATTGCCCAGCAGCCCCTTTCGATAAATCCTGCTCACCCGCCCTCCCTGCAATACGGCTGCGGAATTGTAGCAATTACCTCCAAAGCTCTCGGCAAAGCCGACTATTACGGACATCTGCGGACAATCGCCGGCAAGTTTATCGAGGGCCAGGCGGTTGTCCTCCAAAAAATGTCTTTTCAAAAGCAAATCTTCCGGCGGATAACCACAAACAGCCAGCTCCGGAAAGACCAGCATATCCACATCAAGGCCAAGCGCCTTGGCGTAGATACTGCGCATCCTCTCGGCATTGCCCGCCAGGTCGCCTACCACCGCATTAAATTGTCCCAACGCCACCCGCATCGAATAAAACCTCCTGCCCCAAACTGCCTACAGCACCCACTATATACACTAAAACAATCGAACCAGCAAGCACCTGAAAATGAAAATCCTCCACCCGGCCACCCATCAAAGACAAGACAGGTTCGAGCAATGCTGGACAGCACAAGACCGCAGAGATATGATAAAGTAAATTGTAAGGCATAGATTGCGATTAAAAATGGCCGCTATAATAAAACTCACCAAACCGAACACAGACGGCTCGATACCATTGGAGCGGGCTATGGCCACCCGCCGCTCCCGCCGCGATTTCCTCTCGAAGCCGCTCACCCTCGACCAAATCAGCCAGCTCGCCTGGGCCGCACAGGGTCAGGACACCCACACCAGCTACCGCACCACACCTTCAGCCGGTGCAACCTATCCTCTGCAGCTTCTTATTGTAACCGCTGATGGCCTCTATAACTATCTACCCACCGAACATTCGCTCGAAAAACTAACCGACCAGGACCTGCGCTCCGACCTCGCCTCAGCCGCCTGGGGACAGGGATTTATCAAGGCCGCTCCGCTGACATTGGTCTTCACAGCCCGGTTCACAAGAACAACAAAACGCTACGGCGAACGCGGCATTCGCTACGTCTATATGGAGGCCGGCCACGCCGCCCAGAACATCCACCTCCAGGCCGAAACGCTCGGACTCGGCTCGGTCGCCGTCGGCGCCTTCGATGATACATCCGTCAGCAAAGTCCTCTCGCTGCCCGACTACCTCGAGCCCATCTATATGGTCGTAGTAGGCCACTGTCAAAGCAATCTAAAAACTGAAACTTAAAAACCATAACTTAATGGCTCTAACAAAACTATTTACTCAACGCAACTGTCATTCTGAGCCCCGTTCTTGCTTTCGCAAGAAAGCACGGGGGCGAAGAATCTCTTTTTGAATTTTGATTTGTGATTTTGATATCTAATTTTTGATATTTGATATTCCTTCAATGCCAGACGATTGGTCCGACAAAACCGCCTGCCGGCTCCTGAATCAAGGGCTGATACAAAAGGGCATCTGCCTGCTCCTCGGCGCCGCCGATACCGGCAAAACCGCACTCGCCACAGCCATCGCAAGGCACACCGCCTCAAGCCGACCTGTCGCAATCATCGACGCAGACGTCGGCCAATCTCATATCGGCCCGCCAACGACCGTCGGCTGGGCCGTCGTCGATAACCCACCAGCCGACCTCTCTCAGCTCACCGCCGCCGGCATCAGCTTTGTCGGCGACGTAACACCCGCCGGACACCTGCTCCAGCTTACCGCAGCCATCACTCAATGTGTCCGCCAGGCCTCCGAAGCCGCCGACCTTATCATAATTGACACCCCCGGTCTTGTCCGAGGCCCGAGTTTTAAGCCAGGTTCGGTCATAAAGGATATCAACAAAATTATCATATCCGGCGATATGGTTGCTACAGACGCTTATTGTGCGCAAATCCTGGATGATAATGATGATGGTTTTGACCGGCAAACGATTGCTCCGACGCTTAGCTATGCCGAGAAATTAGGGCTGGGAACAGCGGATTTGAGCAGGGTTAAAATCATCGAAATCACCGTTTAACGGCGTTAATTGGCGGTTTATCTGGTATTTCCCGGCTGCTTTCTGTCCGGCGGCTCTAATTGCTTGAATGCAACGTCATTCATAATTCATATTCCCCAATTTTTTTTTGCAAATGTTGACATATCGGTTGAATCTTGGTATGATAATTAAACACGAATAAATAGGTTTTATTTGCCACTTTTACCTGCTGGCGGCAG
>CAYONQ010000117.1:0-5085 GCA_964405375.1 uncultured Pirellulales bacterium | reverse complement strand
ACTGCTTGCTCACTGGAATAATACCTGTTATCCCGAATTATTGTGAACGGTTACATAAATTTTATATGCGGTTCAACGCACTGAACCAGTGCTACAGATATCCGAGGCTCTTTAGTTTCTTAATATCCTCCGGCGATAACAGCACAGGTCTTTCACCTGCTTTGTAGTTCCGCATAAATTTCTTTAGTTCCTCGGACAGTAAACTGGTCATAGCGGTCTGCTCAGAGGTAATGTTAACGCTCTCTTTTGGGTCATTGGCGAGGTCGTAAAGTTCATACTTTTCGCTTAGAAGGTCATAGTGGAGCTTGTATTGCGGATGGCGCACTGCCCGCTTGATGTTGTCCTTTACATTGTTATGGTCGGCCTCGGCAAAAATAAAACGGTCAGGCAGCTTCGCACCCCCTTTTTGCCACAGTGGGCTGATGGAGCAACCCTCGAACGCGGTAGCACTTGGGATATCGAGCACGCTCAGTACGGTCGGCATGATGTCCACAAGTGAGACCATATCTTTTATTCGCTGCGCTTGGGGGATATCCGGTCCGCGGATGATAAGGGGTACCTTGATTAACTCCTGGTACTGAGTCCGGCCGTGCAGGACGCCACCGTGGTCGAGGAACTCCTCGCCATGGTCAGAGGTAACAATCAGAAAGCTATTCTCCAGCAACCCTCGTTGCTGCAAAAAATCAAACAGCTTTTGCAGTTGGTCATCAAGTTGTCGGATCCCGGCATCATACAACGCGACTAAGTGTTTAATGTCGTTCTTGTTTAGAGAAAACTTTCCCTCTCGAAACGCCAAAAGCTGGGCTGTGCTGCCATCAACACTGCCATAGTAAGAACCTGTAAATTGCCTCTCATACCAGGGCATTGAGCGGTAGCCGCTATGCACATCAAAGAAATGCAAGAACAGATAAAACTGCTCATTCCGGTGTTTTTGCAACCATTTTATAGCCAACTTGACTATCTCCGGAGCCGCCCCCGGTGGGCTATGGTTTTCAGGCAAGAACAAAAATTCTTCGAAACCTTTATCAAAGCCGAATTTTCGACTAAGGTAAAATGAGTTAACGAACGCTGCTGTGCCAAGGTCATGTTGCAAAAGCACCGTCGCCAATGTTTCGACATCTGAGGGAAGTGGCCTAAGCTCGCCATTTAAACTCAACCGGCTTGGATAAAAACCCGTCAGCAGTGACCCGTGTGAGGGTAATGTCCATGGAGATGGTGCCGATGCGTCCTCGAAAAGTACCCCTTCCGAAGCGAGTTTGTCAAGCGTAGGAGAAGTCGGCCTGTTATATCCATAGCAACCTAAATGGTCAGCTCTCAGTGTATCAAGCACAATGAGAATAATATTGGGTCTTTTCCCTCGCCGCCGTTTTCCACAGCCGCCCAGCCAGCCACTACCAGGCAGACTTGCTGCCAAGCCCCCGTAGAGACCGTATCTCAATATCTTACGACGACTCAAAGCCCTGCCGGATGTTTGCTTGCTGCTCATATCTGTTCTGCCCCGACCTCGGGTTTTTATTAAAGAGTTACCCTGATACCGCACCTGCCTGTTTCTGCCGGTTTATCTGGCGGCGCAAAGTTTCCTTGCAAAACCTGCCTGCTACAGCTATAATACAGCATTGAGACGGTTAATTCAATGATTATTTCAATGTTAGATAATCTATGAGAAAACTATGGAGCACTAAGCAGGTAGAATATGTTTTTCTCCTGCTCATATTTGGCGCCGCACTGTTTTTGTTTCTTGCCAACCTGGGCAATCACTATCTCTGGCAGGATGAGGCCCAGACCGCTTTAGTGAGCAAGACCATCCTCACCTACGGTGTTCCTCGTGGCTACGACGGCAAAAACTTCTTTTCACAGGAGGTCCAGGCCGAGTATGGTGAAAATTACATCTGGAAGTGGCACACCTGGCTGCCGTTTTATTTGTTGGCCGGGTTCTTTAGCTTATTTGGGGCAAATACTTTCGTCGCACGCCTGCCCTTTGCCTTGTTCGGCATCGGTACGATATTTCTGACGTATGCCTTTTGCAAGATGTTCTGGAAAAGCAGGGCAATTGCCGCCGCCGCAGCGTTTTTGCTGCTTGTCTGCGTCCCATTTCTGCTTTTGTCGCGGCAGTGCCGCTACTACAGTATGGCGACCTTCTTTTCCCTCTGGGCTCTGTACGCTTACGTTGGACTTCTGGACCGGAAAAAACACGCACTTTTGACTTTTGCCTTATCTTTAACATTGCTGTTCCACACCCAGTATATCTACTGTGCTACCTTGCTGGCCGCTGTGGTTTTCCATGCCCTGCTTTTTCACCGTGACCGGCTGCGGGTTTTGTTATTGCTGGCAGGTGGTGTGGTACTGCTCAATATCCCCTGGATTGTCTGGCTGTCGGGTATGAAATACGGCCAACAGTATGGCAGTATCCTTTTCAAGCTAAACAAGATTCTCGACTTCACCCATGATTATCTCTGCTTAATCGGTCGGCATGTTTTTTCGCCTTTACTCATATTGGTTGTTCCTTTTGCAGCTGTTAGCAGTCGGATAAAGACCGGCTCGTTTTTCTCTCGCGACCGTCTCTTTTGGCAAAAGTTGTCGCTGTTGTTGTTTTTCGTAATCTTTAACGTTGCTACCCTGACAGTCGCCAGTCCCTGGCCGTTCTTCCGCTACCTGGCGCCGATTGTCCCTGTCCTTGTTATTTTTATCGCACTGCTGGTGGTTGCGACAGCCAGGGCCCATCCGGTGGTGCCAATCGTGATTGTGGCGATTTTGGTTTTTACCAGCCCTTTGGGGTATTTTCTTTACGAGATTACGCACGATTACGATGGCCCCATTGAGGGTATTGTTAAGTATCTTAACGAACACGGCAGCGAAAATGACGTGGTCCTGGTAAGTTATGGTGATATGCCGCTGAAGTTTTACACCAGGATGAGGATTGTCGGCGGCCTGACCGGCGAAGACCTCTCCGATGCTAATGACCCGGACTGGATTATACGTCGCAAATACCTGGGTTCACCTTATGTTAACCGCGTGCTGGAATACATGGGCGGCATCCCTGAGGACGGGTATAAGAAGATTGTTATTGATTACCCCGACATCGCTTATGAAAACCGCGAAGAGCCCTCGCGGCATCGCTTCCGAACCGTCGTTAACGAAAGCAGAGTTGTTATTTTTCAGAAAATCAAATAATATTCTTGGCCGGATACTTTTGATAATCCAAAAACGGCTAAACCCTCGTTTTAGTGGCAAAGCCGCTTAATGGGAGAAAGCCATACGTAATGGGTAAAAAAGTTACTCCGCATACCGGCGAAGGAAAAAACTCACGTCCAGGCCGTTTGCTCTGGCTCGTGCTCTTGGCAATTATATTGCTGACGGCTGCGATTCGCGTCCGCCTGCTGGATGCCCCGCTGGAGCGTGACGAAGGAGAGTATGCCTACGCCGGCCAGCTCATACTGCAGGGTATCCCACCCTATGCCCAGGTCTATAATATGAAAATGCCGGGCATTTACGCCGCCTATGCCCTGATTCTGGCCCTCTTCGGCCAGACCCACGGTGGTATTCACCTCGGCCTGCTATTCATCAATGCCGCCACCATCTTGCTGCTGTTTCTGTTGGTGAAAAGATTGTTCGACCCGCTTATCGGCGTGCTTGCAGCGGCCGCCTTTGCCCTGCTTTCATTAGGTCAGCCGGTTCAGGGTATCTTCGCCAATGCCGAACATTTCGTTCTCCTTCCTGCTGTCGCCGGTATCTTGCTGCTGGTTAGGGCTGTCGATAATTCGAATTCCCCAACCATCGACCCTGAACATAGTCGGAAGGTTGATTACCATAGGTGGCTATCTTTGTTGGCCGGCGCGGTGTTACTCGGACTGGCATTTCTTATGAAACAACACGGTGCCGCCTTCATCGCCTTTGCGGCACTGTATCTGTTTTTCTCTGAGCTTCGTCGTCGGCCGTTTATCTGGAAATCTTTTGTGGCCAGAGCTGCCTTATTCCTGATTGGTGTGCTGCTGCCGTTTGTAGCAACCTGTCTGGTCCTTTGGTGGGTCGGTGTGTTCGAAAGATTCTGGTTCTGGACATTTAAATATGCCAGACAGTATGTTGCCATGGTGCCTCTTGCGAAAGGATTAGACATTTTAAAAGATCAGATGTTTCGGATGGTCGGTTCGGCCGTCTTGCTTTGGGTCCTGGCTGGAATCGGCCTGGCTGTCGTCTCGTGGCAAAGCAGGTCAAAGCGGTGTAGTCTGTTTGTAGCGGGATTTTTGCTTTTCTCATCTCTGGCCGTCTGTCCCGGCCTGTATTTTCGCAAACATTACTTTGTTCTTTTGCTGCCGGCCGTTGCGATGCTGGTAGGCGTCGGTGCCGACTCTGTCAGGAATTTTTTCGCCAGGGACAAATCGCCTCTGGTGGCAAAGGCGATACCTCTTTTGTTGGCCCTGCTTGTGCTGTTTCACACAATTTACCAGCAGCGGGATTTCTTCCTGTATATGAGCCCCACTATGGCCTCACGCACTACTTACCTCGCCAACCCGTTCCCCGAATCTCTCGAAATCGCCCGGTTTATCAAGGAACGCTCGTCGAAGGATGACCGAATCGCCGTTCTTGGTTCTGAACCGCAAATCTATTTTTACTCAAACAGACGTTCCGCAACAGGGTATATCTACACTTATGCCTTAATGGAGCCCTATCCTTATGCCCTCCGGATGCAGCAGGAGATGATTCAGGAAATAGAGGCAGCCCGTCCCCAATTTTTGGTCTTCGTGAAGGTGGCTGCTTCCTGGCGGGACCGGTCTGGCTCGGAGCGGATGATTTTTGAATGGTTTGAGCAATATAAGCAGAAATATTACCGGCAGGTCGGAGTTGTCGATATTATTGCTCCGAAGCATACTGCCTATCATTGGGGCAACAGTGCTGTTGAGTATTCACCACGCTCGGAAAATTGGCTTACGGTCTTTCAGCGAAAGAAGGATGAATAGCAGTATGATGAACCACCACCCTCTTATTCCGGTAATACCGGCGCGGATAATATTTAGATTTCTGATTTAATAGAAAATTGGTTTCCGTTCACAGTATTTTAGATAATTGAAGTAAAAGTTTGTTTTTGTC
>CAYONQ010000116.1:0-5120 GCA_964405375.1 uncultured Pirellulales bacterium | reverse complement strand
CCTAAAGTGAGCTAAAGTGCCTAAAGTGAGCTAAAGTGCCTAAAGTGAGCTAAAGTGTCTGAAGTGAGCTAAAGTGAACTACTTTTTTAGTTGCGATGCTTGATAGGGTAGGCAAAATTCTGGTAAAGGTTTTTGGTTCCCGCAATGAGCGGTTAATCAAGGCGTATTCCGTCATTGCCCGTCAGGCGTGGGAGTTTGAGGAGCAAATAAGGCGGCTTGATGACGAGCGGCTTCGGGCGAAGACCGGCGAGTTCAAGGCAGCATTAAAGGGCGGCGCCCGGCCGGAGGATATTCTGCCTGAGGTGTTTGCGGTCGTTCGCGAGGCGGCAAGGCGAAACGTGGATATGCGTCATTTCGATGTACAGCTTATCGGCGGCAACGTTTTGTACGAGGGTAAAATCGCCGAGATGGCCACCGGCGAGGGTAAGACATTGGTGGCAACGCTGGCGGTGTACCTGGTTTATCTGACCGGAAGAAAGGTTCATATAGTTACGGTCAACGATTATTTAGCCAAGCGAGATGCGGAGTGGATGGGGCCGATTTACCGGGCGTTGGGATTGACCGTAGGTGCGATTCAGGCGGATATGGATGCGGCCGGCGGCGAGCGAAAAGGCCAATACGGCTGCGATGTAACCTACGGCACAAACAATGAGTTCGGGTTCGATTATCTTCGCGATAATATGAAGATGTCATTTGAGCAGATGGTCCAGGGGTCGTTGGAATATGCCATAATCGATGAGGTTGATTCGATTTTAATCGATGAGGCGCGGACGCCTTTGATTATATCGGGGCCGGCCTTTGACGACGTTACGAGATACAGGAAATCGGAGGAGGTTGCAAGAAAACTAATCGGTTTGCAGAGCGGCTACGACCGCATCAAGAGACAGATTGATTCTGCTCAACGGGCGATAGCCAGCGCGCAGGGTGAGGTTTCCGAGGCGAAGAAGGCCGGCGACAGTAAACGAATCGAAAGGGCGCAGAAGGCGATTGAGAGAACTCAGCAGGAGCTTGAAAGCGCAGAGGCCCGGCTGACAAAGGCCACACAGTATTACGAGGTTGAATACGACAGAAAGGCGGTCCACCTGACTCACGAAGGGGTGGGGGCGGCCCAGGAAATAGCGGGTGTGGGGTCGTTTTTTACCGGCTCAAATATGGAATGGCCTCATCTTCTCCAGCAGAGCTTACGGGCGCACGTTACGTTCGAGAAAGAAAAAGAGTATGTCGTTATGGACGGCAAGGTGGTTATCGTTGACGAATTTACGGGGCGATTGATGCACGGCAGGCAGTGGTCGGACGGGCTGCATCAGGCGGTGGAGGCGAAAGAAGGCGTTGCCGTAAAGGAAGAGAGTCAAACGCTTGCCACCATAACGCTACAGAACTTCTTCAAGCTTTATGACCAGATAGCGGGGATGACCGGCACGGCTGCGACGGAGGCGGAGGAGTTTATGAATATCTACAAGCTCGATGTCGTTGTGATGCCGACCAACGAGCCGTGTATCAGGGACGATACGGAGGATGTAATCTATAAGTCAATGAGCGAGAAGTTTAATGCGATAGCAGAAGAGATAAACGAGGTCAGTGTCTCCGGCCGGCCGGTGCTTGTGGGGACGGTCAGCGTGGAGAAAAACGAGGCGTTGTCGGCGTCCCTTACGAAGAAATTCGGTCTGGAACATGAGGTTCTTAACGCCAAGCACCACGAGCGGGAGGCGTCTATTGTGACCAAGGCCGGCCAGCAGCACCAGGACAGAAGCGGGCGGATGCGGGGCAATGTGACTATTGCAACGAATATGGCTGGGCGTGGTACGGACATTAAACTTGGGCCGGGCGTAGCTGAAATCGGCGGTCTGCACGTATTAGGCACCGAGCGGCACGAGGCCCGCCGAATCGATAATCAGCTTCGTGGCCGATGCGGCAGACAGGGTGATAAAGGTTCGAGCCAGTTCTTTTTGAGCTTCGACGACGACCTGATGCGGGTCTTTGCGCCGGAATGGACGGTAAAGGCGCTTTCGTGGATTGGGTGGGAGGAAGGTCAGCCAATCGTGCACAAACGGATAAGCAAGGGTATCGAAAAGGCGCAAAAAAAGGTCGAGGAACGAAACTTCGAGATACGCAAGAGCTTGCTTGAATACGATGAGGTGATGGACTATCAGCGGAAGATTTTCTATGGGCGGCGGCGCCAGATTTTAGGCGGGAAGGGGCTCAAAAATATTATCGAGGAGATGATTAGTTCTGCAGTTGCCAAGAACTGCGAGACTATTCTTAACGCCGACTATCCTTATAAGTGCATTATCGAGTGGGCGGGAAGTAACTTTGGTGTTGATTTGAAGCCCTCCGACGTCGCCGGCGCTAATGCAGAGGAGATTGAGAAGTTAATCAAAGAGCAGGCGAAGAACAATGCCGCCAACCAGATATCACTTTCTATGGGCGAGTATTTAGAGGATTATTCAGAGCCGACAAGCTGGGATATCGCAGGGTTGTGCAAGTGGGCTATGAGCGCCTTTCGTGTCAGTTTAAGTCCGGGCAAAATCAAGCACCAGCAGCCGGAGGAGATTGAAGAACAGCTGATTTCGGCTGCCGGTGAGCAAATCGACAAGAAGGACTGCTCGCAATTAGTTGAATTTTTAAGGCCCGACTTTGCGTTGCACACATTCACCGAGTGGGCGCGGGCCAAATTCGATATAAGGTTGGGCATCGAACGATTGCGGGGGTTAGGCGTTTCTCAGATTCGTCAGCTTCTTGGCGAAGAGACATCGGCGAAGTACAGACGACGGGAGATTGAGTATCCCGTTGAATTTGCGATGAATATGGTTTATGGGCATGGCGGGACTAACGTGTATGCGTTCGAGATGCTTGCGGAGTGGGCGAACAGGAGATACAAGGCGGGGTTTTCGGCTGAGCGGATACAGCAGCTCAAACCTCGTGCGCTGCATAAGCAACTGCTCGAATTAAGTGAGAGCTTTAACAACGGCGAATTAGAAAAGGAGCTTGACAGTAAGATTGCCGAATTAGACACCGGCGAATTGGTGAATTGGGCCAACGAAAGATTCGATGCCTCTCTGGCTGAAAGCGAGCTCGGGGATGGGCCGGAGCGCAAAGAAAAATTAGCTGAAGCAGCGAGGGATTTCCTGCGTGCTGAGCTTAGCGACCTTGAGAAATATGTTTTGCTGCAGGTTTACGACAGCACGTGGAAGGACCATCTGTATTCGATGGACCATCTCAAAGACAGCATCTGGACGCGGTCTTTTGCCGAGAAGGACCCCAAAATAGAATATAAGCGAGAAGGGTATCGGATGTTCCGTGAGATGCTGGGCACCATTGAGGACCGTGTTACGGAGATTGTTTTCAAGGTTCGTCTGGAGGCAGGGGCTGCGGCGAGGAGCGTCTGGCGAGTCAGCCAGACGGCGCACGACGAGGTCGGGCAGTTTGCGATGGCTGAGCAGCAGCGGGCGGCCGCGCAGGCGCCGCAGGGTGAGCAGAAGGTAAAACAGATTCGGTTAGAGCAGCCGAAGGTCGGCCGAAACGAGCCGTGTCCCTGCGGCAGCGGGAAAAAATACAAGAAATGCTGTGGAAAGAACGTATAGAAATAGGGTTTTGAGACCTTCTTTGACTGACCGCTGATATTCTTGGTTCCATTAACTGTATCCCGGGGCTATACGCTCGGTGCATATTTATCAAAATTAGTTATTCAGGGTTGCCAAATATAGCTATCTGGCGAAAGGTTACTTTCGTGTAACAAGAAGGCATATAAATGAAGACGAGCCACATATTACAGATGCTCATTGGTACGATATTCTTGCAGTTTAGTTCCTTAACGATGACAGCTTTTGCGATCTATGATAGGGAAATAATTATCGGTCAGCCTGGTAATTACTCAGATGCTGATAGATATGTTGCTGAGCTTGACCAGTATGGCAAATATGTAGAGGCGGTTAGTGGTGGCTTTTATAGTAGCAACCGCGTACTCATCAGAATCGGCGGTCATCAGTTTTACGACTATGATGCTAAACGAGTTGAATTAGCAGGTCTCTATGTTGTAGCCATCTACAAGAATCAGATTCTCCTTAAATATCACTACAACACATACTTCACACCTGGAGCCAGTGAGGGCTTTGCACAAGACATGCATAAACTTCCTTATGGTACCTTTGTAGTGGTAGCAGCTAAAGATGAGCCAACCAAGTTTTTTGATAAAAGAGGCCAAGCGGCACTTTATAAAATTGGCGCCGACAAAGGGCTATTGCACCAAGAATCTCGGATCTCGTATTTATGTTTGGGGATGAAAGGATTAGAGAGAGGAAAAGCAATAGAAAAAGTGGGCAGGGAAGAGCTCAAACATATCGGTGCGAAAGCCGGTGGGCAGATAAATTTTACTTTACCGAAAAAGAAAAAGCTGCAACGGATCTCACGCAAACAGGGAAGACATGAGGGATTAATGTTTGGAGATACGGAAGTTATTTACTACATACCTAAAAACTTCAATCCTGATACTGCTAAATATCTTTTTGGTATTCACGGTGCTGGTGACTGGCATAGACCCGGAGCACTGACCAGGATAGACCAATTTAAAAATATAGCTGACACTGAAAACATCGTCATAATTGCACCAGCCTTCGACTGTATCTTCAACTGGCCTGTCAACCGCAGAAGAGACTTGGATCGGAATTGGGAATTCAAAGACCTAAGGATTATTAAGGACAGGTACTTATGGAACTTCATAGCCTTGGTAAACAACTTTAACGAACACAGAACAGATTTGAAACTCATTGAGATTTTTGAGTTTTTTAACAAGAAGTTGATGAAGCGGGAGAAATTCTATTTAGATGGACATTCAGGACGAGGACAGTTTGTTGCACGTTTCGTCTTATTCTATCCGGAACTTATTGAAAAAGCAGCGATTTGTTCAGCTGGCTCTTTTGTCTTCCCTCGTCGCGATAAGGATTATCCATATGGTCTTAAACTCGATAACCTCAAGCAAACTTTTGGTCCGCAAATCAAAGCGGATAACCTGGAGTTGACCGACGACCAGATCAACCACAAACTTGACCGAATGTTAAACTTGAAAATGTTGTAACCGTTCACAATAATTCGGGATAACAGGTATTATTCCAGTGAGCAAGCAG
>CAYONQ010000115.1:0-5137 GCA_964405375.1 uncultured Pirellulales bacterium | reverse complement strand
TAGGGAATTGCGGCCTCATCGGTCATAAGCAAGAGGTCAACTCGCTCTTCACGTGCCTCCTTCTGAACCTCCAATTGCTTGCGGAAGCCAATGATGTCCTCCAGCATCTGTTTCTGTATCAACGCCTGATTGTTCAGCGGCTCTATCGCAAGTAAACTCTCCATCTGGCCGAGAGCTTCCTCATACTTCTGCCGCTTCTGAAAATTCAATGCGTTGTTCATCAGTTCAGCTATTCTTTTCTGCCTGTCAATCTCCATCTGCTCTTTAAACCGGTGTTCCGCTTCTATCGATTCCAATCGCCTCTGCTGAACCAGTTGTTCAGCCGCCTCGTTTTGCTGCCGCCCTATTTCCTCAGCCAGTTGTCTTAATTGACTGCTGTATAGCTCAAAAAGACTATCCCCGAGGTCCAGCCGGTTCTTATTCACCGTCCGCTGAGCTGCCTCAACCGTTTCTTTTGCCTTATCAAACTCGCCTTTTTCTCTGTAATCCTGTGCCTTAACTACAGCATCGCCAACAACTGTTTTGGTATAGCTTCGCCGGATATTTCTCCTGTGATTAATCACTTCGATGTAGCTGGCTTCACCTGTCTTCGGCTCAGCTGCTTCGGGCCCGCCGAGCTCAACAGGCACAGTCCGCTCTGGTGGCTGAACCATCCGCGGTTCGCTATCCTCCACAGACTCGGCCTCAACCTTAAGTAATTCATTCTCGATAGTCCTCAGGGCCGATTTGTCAGATTCAGTGTCACCAACAACCGCAACGGTTCCGGGCTCCTCTACAGACGACGCTGATGCACCGGCTTCTTCCAGCGAACCATTTATTTTCTTAAGCTCTTCAGCAATCAGCTTTCGTTCCGACTCCACCAGAAATTCACTGGCTTGAACCTTCTCAAGGTATTCCTTTGCCTCGATTAGCCGCTCTTGTTCAACCAGCTCATTGGCTTCTCGAATATCCTTTAAAATACGCTCCCTCTCAGCCAAAGCTATGTGAGTCTTTTCCAAAAGCCCGTTCAACTTTTCACGCTCGGCAGCGGTCAGATATCCCTCGTAGTCTACTGCCCGAAGCAACGATTGCTCCGAGGCCCTATAGAAACCTCGTTTGTACTGTTCGGTCCCAACCTGAATCCACTTCTGAGCCACTTGGCGAACTATTCTCTCCTTCTCCGCCTCAGCTGCCTGCGACGAAGCCGCCTCCAAACCTGATGAAATCAGGATTGTCAGTAGCAAAGTCGATGCTAAAATGGCTAATAGAGAATTCCCGCCTAAAGATTTGATTAAGAATTTTGGCCTGTCCAAAACTAACCTCCTCCAAAAAATTTATCAAGAAAACCTTTTCATCACTCTACGTACACCCACCTGCTTATAAGATAGGCAGTGCTGTACACCTATGATGCTCTATTTTACAAACAAATAAGTCATTTTGCAAGTGAAAAATCCGATTCGCACCCACTTAGACAACATTACCCTTCTAACGGCCTTTGGGTCCTATATTATCAATGATATACCAGCCCGAAAGAGCAAATCGAATAAAAATGATAAACTGGGTAAAATCGGTAATCTAAGAAAAACATCACTCAAAAATCAGGGAAATTATGAGCAAAATGGTGTTCCGGCTAAAAGAGGGCTTCAACCCGTTTTCGGCATACGGCAAACAGCTTGAAATCCTGCCTCTTGATTCCGCATCAACGTTATACCGGCGAATTGCTACGCCGCTTTATTATCACCGCAAAAAGTGCCGCCGCCTTCGCAACTATCGGGCCGCCTTGCCCTGCTCGCGGATTATTTCCTCAACCCGTCGCTCTAAAAGCCGGCTGTACTGCTCAAAAATACCGGCTCCAAGCTCCAGCCGGTTCTTATTCACGGTACCCTTTGCCTTCTCAAGCACCTTCTTCGCTCTGTCGAATTCACCCTTTTCTCTATAATTTTGCGCCTTAGCTATAGCGTCATTAACAACCGCTCTCGTATAGCTTCGCAGGATATTTCGCCTGCGACTATCTGTTTGAGTGTAGCTGCTCTCATCCGTTGTTGGCTCAGGCGACTTCGCCCTGCCAACATCAATCCTCGCACCTCTGGCCGGCTTATCCGCAATCTCAGGTAATTTACCTCTAATATCTACAACGCCGACCTGTGGTGCCTTCTCAACCGACACCGAAGATTCGAGTCTCCCAACCAAAATATTGTCTATCTTCACTAAGTAATCTTCCGCCGTTTTTCCTTCCGGTGCCACAAATCCCCATAAGTTGGGCTCTCTGACAATCTTGACAATCTTAAGGAAGCCCTCACGCGCCGCCTCCATCCGGCCAGCGAGATACAACCCAACGCTGTGGTCATAAAGCTCGGCAATCTCCCTTTTCCGCCCATCTAACTGATGCACTACCTTCTCAAGCTCCTCTGCGATTAGCTTCCGCTCTTCACCGGTCAAAAACTCATTATCTTGAATCCTTTCGAGATGTACTCTGGCCTCGATTAGCCGGTCCTGCTCAATTAATTCGTTGGCTTTTTGAATACCCTCTAAGATGCGCTTTCTCTCGATTATGGCTGTGTCCGTCTTTTCCAGCAGCCCGTTCAGCTTCTCACGCTCATCAGCAGTCAGATACTCCTGATAGTCCTGCGCTTTAAGGAAGGATTGTTTCGAGGCCTCGTAGTAACCTCTTTTGTATTGCTCGGCCCCAACCTTAATCCATTCGCCGCCTACCCGACGAAGTATCTTTTGTTTGCCTGCGGCAGAGCTGTCATCCTGCTGTTGCGACGCCGCCGCCGCTAATATACTCGACACTGCCAGCAACAGAATCGATACTAAAATGACCCGCCCCGGCCTGCCAGCCAAAGACTCATTCAAGAATCTCGCCTTCTTCAAAGTCAACCTCCCGTCAAACCTGCACGGAAAACTTTTCGCAAATCGGCAACCCTGCTTTAATGCCACAACCGCCCTCGCAGGTAGTTTATTTATAAACAATTACGGGTTTTGGCAAGCGAAAAATTTGATTTATTCCTGTTTGAGCGATATTATCACCGTCAAATGACACAAACCCCACTAATATTAGCCGTTGAAACATCCGGCCGACTGGGCTCGGTTGCATTAGCAATCGGCGGAAAGCTTCTCGTCGAAGAGACCTTTTCCGCCCCGATGCGGCACAGTGCCGAGATTTTTCCCGCTATTTGCCGACTGCTGTCCGGCTGCGACCGAAAACCCAAAGACATCGAGCACGTCTATATCTCCATCGGCCCCGGCAGCTTCACAGGCCTGCGAATAGCAGCAACCTTCGCAAAAACAATGCACTTAGCAAATAACGATGTGAAAATCGTCGCCGTTGATACGCTGGACGTTATCGCCGCCAATGTAATCAACCTCACCGCCGAGACCACTATTCAAGATTCGAAGCACGAATCACTCCGCAGGACACCTAACGGTGGAGTCACGAGCCACGAAAGAATCGCCGTTATCTTAGACGCAAAGCGAAGCCAATTCTTCATCGCCGTTTATCAACGTACGAACCACGAACCACAAACCACGAACCACGGCATCTGGAAAAAGACTTTTCCAGATGCCTTAATGACCGCTGAGGAGTTTCTGGACAAGTTCGCCTGCAAGGAAAACCCAATTTGGCTGCTCGGCGAAGGTTTAGTTTATTACAGGGACAAATTCAAGGCCGATGGCGTCTATTTTCTCGACGAAGTCCATTGGTATCCTGACGCCTCGAAGCTCCACCACCTCGGCTGGCAAAAAGCCCAAGCAAACCAGTTCGCCGACCCTTTGACACTGCAACCAATCTACCTCCGTCGCCCCGTTTAGCCATCGCTGCCTGTCCTGCCTGTCTCATAGGGCAGCGAAGTCAAAGGACCACAGCGACGCAATTCATTCTCCACGATACGGCATACGAAATACGAAACCTGAAAACCTGCTCTTGACATGCGGTGCACATCAGGTATATATTGCCAATTACCACGGCCTTGCGCCGAAGTTTCCTGGTTTGCGATTGTATTGTTCTTATCCTTCTAAGGAAGTGAATATGAAGCGCCTGATTCCGGCAGTTTTGATACTAATTCATTTAGCCGGCTGCGCAACCCGAACCGTCTCTACCACACCCCGTACAGCAATTGAGCAGATGCTGCTTTCCACCGCTGTGGACGCCGCCCTTGAAAAATTTGAACTGCCGCAGGTCAAAGGCAGAAAGGTTTACATCGACCTTACAAATCTCACCGGTGACGGCGCAGAGTATATGAAGGTAGCGGTCCGGGCACGTTTTGCCGAAATTGGTGCGACTTTGACCGCCACGCCCGACCAGGCCGAATTTACAGCCGAGATTGCTTCCGGCTGCTTAGGCACTGAGTTCAAAAGCTTCATCATAGGCATACCATCCATTCCGGTCCCCGGCTCACCCACTCCGCTGCCGGAACTTTCTTTATTCCGCAAAGTTGAGCAGACCGGAATTATGAAGTTCCTCATCTTCGTTCACGCTGAAGGCCGGTTCGTGGCCCTTGACCAGTATTACGCCAGGGCAGATCGGGACGAAAGTTTCTTACTCTGGCACCGCTCACAGCAAAAAGACGACATCCGGGAAAGCTGGGAAAAAGCCGATGTGAAAATAAAACAAAAACACACCCGGTAAAAAACCATCCCCAAACAAAATCGTCAATCGCAAATCGCAAAACAACGGAAGAACTGAAATTCAGAACTAAAATTATCCGGAATTTTTAAAAAACACTGATTTTGGGGGTTTATTTTAAGGTGGGATGTTGGTTTTTGGGGTAAAAATGAGGGTTGGTGGGTTGGTTTGGGTGGTTTGGGTAAGATAGCGAAGAAAAAAATGAAGAAAAATGGAGAAAAATGAAGAAAAATAGAGAAAAATGGAGAAAAATGGAGAAAAACAGGTACGTTTTTGGGAAAAAAAGAGAAAAAATGAGAAAAAAAGAGACGGATTCGTGACTCGTGGTTCGTATGTAGTATGTCGCATCTTCACACAAATTCTAAATCCTAAGCTCTAAATCCTAAACAAATTCGAAAATCCAATTCTCAAATGCTCTAAACGAGGTTTAATTGGTTAATTGACTAATCTCTAACACTGTCTCCAATATTGGCTGGACTTGCGCAAATGGAGCGAAAAACGTGGGTTTTTCGAAATGGTATAAATTTGTAAGTG
>CAYONQ010000114.1:0-5298 GCA_964405375.1 uncultured Pirellulales bacterium | reverse complement strand
GTTATTCGCCGCCTGGAAAAACTCCTCGCGGCCTAAAATCGGTCAGTTTGAGTTAATAAGGAATATGGATTTCTCCGATAGAAGCATAGACGAAATCAAAGGAAGGGTCGAATATTACTGCGACGATGGTAAAATTGAAAGAATGTCTAAAGCAGAAATACAAAATGCGTTGGAATTCTTGCAATCCGGTTATTTAGATATAGTAGGCGAAAAAGAAGATAAATTTTTCCTAAAATTTAACCAAAGAGTTGCTCTTAAAAAGTTGCTTACTTTTACAGGAGAATATTGTGTGGAAGAATAAGAAATGGGCATGTCTTGCAAAGTCGTTGAAGTGGTGTAAGAAATTAGACGAAGAAGATTTTTATTTTATAGATGCTAAACTAAAATGCCCTAACGATAATTGTAAGAAGGAATTTGGTATTGATAGAGAATATATGGGAGTCGTTACCTGCCCTTATTGTGGAGAATACGTTGAAGGAATGTAAGCGCTACAAGATATTATCAATAGAGTCATTATCGTTGGATGTAAAGTATGAATTTAACTCCAACAATAAGAGAATGTACTCTGGTAAAAATGGTACTATTATTTTGGCAGAGGAAGATATCGGGCAAATTCGAGAATGAGTATAACCGACCCAGCTTTTCAGAAGTGTATAAATCCTGATTGTGCAGCGGAATTCGACTGCGGCCAGCCGCTTTTTAAATGTCCCAGGTGCGGCGAGCTTCTGGATGCACAATATAACTGGGACAAAATCCAAATCCCCGATAAGCTAAGCGACCTGGGAAAGCGCTGGGCAAGTAGGAGAAATCCGCTGGACTTTTCGGGTGTATGGCGATTTCGGGAACTGCTGAACTTCTGCGAAGACAAATACAAAGTAACTATCGGCGAAGGCCAGACAATCCTCCAGCAAAACGACGCCGTCGCTAAATACGTCGATATGAAGCCGGGCTGTCTATATCTGCAATACGAAGGGCTGAACCCCTCCGGCTCATTCAAGGATAACGGAATGGCGGCCGCATTCAGCCACGCAAAGATGCTTGGAAAGACCTCCTGCGCCTGCGCCTCAACGGGCAATACCTCCGCATCGGTCGCTTTGTATGCGCATCACTGCGGATTGAAATGCACCGTCCTTATCGGCTCAGGCAGAATCGCATTCGGCAAGCTCAGCCAGGCGATGGACTACGGCGCACAGACCATTCAGATACTCGGCGACTTCGATGACTGTATGCGGCAGGTCCAAGACGTCTGCAGCCGGCTCGGGCTGTATCTGCTCAACTCGCTAAACCCGTTTCGGCTCGAAGGCCAGAAGACCATAATGTACCGCATCATCGAGCAGCTGGGCTGGGATGTGCCGGACTGGATAATTGTCCCCGGCGGCAATCTCGGCAACTCCAGCGCCTTCGGAAAGGCCTTTTACGAATTGAAACAGCTCGGCCTAATCAAGCGAATACCGCGAATGGCCGTCATCAACGCCACCGGCGCCGACACGCTGACCGACCTGGTCAACAACAAAAAACTGCTCTGGAACAACGGAAGAGTTAATCAAAAAATTATTGACGACTATTACGCCGACCTGACGGCCCGTAATTTCTCGCCGCACACCTGTGCCTCGGCGATAGAGATATCCCGGCCGGTCAATCTCAAAAAATGTCTGCGGGCGCTCGATGTGTGCAACGGCGTCGTGCGGGCGGTAACAGATGAAGAGATTGTCGATGCAAAGGCGATTATAGGCAAATGCGGCCTGGGCTGTGAGCCGGCCTCGGCGGCGACAATCGCCGGCTTAAGACATCTGCGGGCCGAAGGTATTGTTGCCGCCGACCAGCGAGTTGTGTGTGTGCTGACAGGCCATCCCCTCAAAGACCCCGATGTAACGGTCAGCTACCATAAGGACAAACAAGGCCAATTCAGCAACCCGCCTGTAGAAGCACCGAACGACCTCGATGAAATAATCAAGCTGATAAGATAGTGCGTGAAGTATGTCCCGGCAGGGGTGATTCAGTATTCTCTCGGATTTCTTCTCGCCGACAGCAGCTTCGAATATCTTTTTACTTTGCCGGCAAGTTTATCGACACCGCCGGGCCAATTGTCTCCCGCATAAGACTCAATAAACAATTGCCTGATGGAGTCATCGAAGTACTTAGCCGACATACTGTAGTCCAATCTTCCCAGATTGCGTATCTGCTGGTTTCTATCGGTTACATTATGTGCCATCCGGTGCAAATCTATAATCGTGTATTCCCACTCATCCGGGCCTTGGCCTTCTCTTATGAATATGTGCCAGATGTATAAATCAGGCAGACTTATCCCGGCATCGTGTATCCTGCGGATTAGCTTTGCCAGTGAAACGATGATTTTTTCTTTTTGCCGGCTGCTTAGTTTCGACCAGTTGTCGGCAACGAAATCGGTGAGACATCGCTGCTGTATTTTTTCCGTGATGAAAAACGATTTTCTCTCCAGTCCCCATCTGGTTTGCTCACCGTAACAGACCGGCCTGTATGTCTCTATGCCGTTTTTGAGCAGTATATTTGCGTTTTCCCATTCGCACGCCGCCTAGGAGCAGAACCGTCCGAAATTGCTTATGCTAAAGAACATATCTCTGGGGCGCGGATTATGGAAGCGCTTCAGAAAAAACACCTTATGGTCAGTACCGTCACCGAGGGTCAGCGTGTTGACCTCTCTGCTTCCGTTATTGCCGTTTGTCTTTTCGACCGCCGAGCAATAAAAAAAGTCCTCAAACGAGCTTAATCCGCAATCGGCAAAAACCGACCGCCACGAATCTGCGAAAAGAACCTTTTCCACCGTATATTTCTCTTTTTTGAAAGCCCCTGCTTAAAGCATCGTCAAAGCTGGCCGTAATGCACTAATTTTATTCCCGCATCTTTGAAGTATTGCTTTGTTCTTTCGCTGCAAAGCGCCTCCAGCTCCACCTTCTGCCGGTACAGCAATTTGGTTTGTCTCTTGTCGGCGTCGTCAGGATTTGCATTTTGTTGTATATTGCGATGGTCGCCAGGCAGTCCCGGATGGGTCATCACCTCCGCGGTTTGGGCCGGGTTATATAAGGTTACCGCCTTCAGGAAATTCACGTCTATCTTGCCCGTATGCGCAACGCCGAGCAGCGCCCCGGTCTTTAGAAAGTGCGGGTTCTGCATACGGTTTATCATTGCCTGGGTGCGGACCAATCCGGCCTTTTTCCTTCCCGTCTCGCTGGTCAACGGCCAGGGCATCCGGCAGAGTTGTTTCGGCTCGAAGCACCAGCGTATAGCGGTAATCCTGAACCGCCGGGCAAGCTCGCACACTATCGTAAATATGGCGGGAAAACTGTGAATATGCCTGTGTGAATCCAGATGGGTCGGCTTTAGCCCGTTATCGATGACCCACTGGATTTGGGTGGTCAGCTCGGCCCTTATGGCGTTTCTGATTCTATGGATTGCTGTGGATAAAAGCGATAGTTTGACAGGTGAATAAGCGAATCGGCCGTCGTTATTCAATAAGCACTCGATACGGGCGTCTTTCGATATGGGCCGGCCTTCGGACAGGTTAAGATGAACCCCCACGCCGAGCGTGGGCAGTTCTTTGGCTGTCTTGACGGCCTGCTCGGCAGCCGGCATATTGGCCATCAGCGTAGCGCTGGTCAGCATGCCTTTGGTGTGGGCCTGCGCGACGGCCTTATTTACGCTGTCGCTGCGACCGAAGTCATCCGCATTTATTACGATTCGCTTATCCATCCGCAATAAGTTTAAGCGGCGGGGATAAGCAGGTCAATCAAATTAGCGATTAACACATTCGCCGTTGGTTTTCTGCCGGCCATCGATTTTTACATTGTGGCGTTGCACAGGCCGGTGATGATAAAACCGATGGTAAGAGCCAGAGCACCGAGCGAATGCAGAAGAATTGTGGTTTTATTTGCGCGGTAGAGGCCGGGTGTGGCCAAATCCTCTTCGTTTACAAACCTCATCGCCGCAACCGCTATCGGCAGGGTGGCAAGGTAGAGTAATCCAGCGAAAAACATTAAACGGCGATTCAGCATCGCCGCTGCGATAACATAGCTTGTAACCAGCGTAATCCGGTATATCCAGATGCAGGCCGATATACCGAAGCGGACTACAAACGTCTTTTTGCCGACCGCCGCATCAGCGGCAGCGTCAGGAAAATCGTTAATTAGAATCACTAAAAAAA
This sequence comes from uncultured Pirellulales bacterium, assembly GCA_964405375.1. Taxonomy (GTDB): domain Bacteria; phylum Planctomycetota; class Phycisphaerae; order Sedimentisphaerales; family Anaerobacaceae; genus CAYONQ01. Next base: position 1,121 of record CAYONQ010000114.1, on the reverse strand, counting down.
TCAGTATGCCAACAATGGCTGCAGGCAGCAGCACAAAAGCATCAACCGTTTTTGTCTGCAGATAGTATGACCCGTACACCGGCAGCAAGCCGAACAATATCCCGATGATGGGTTCGCCGACTGAACGGTAGCCGAGCTTGACAGGCGGGGCGGTGTAGAAAAAGCCGCCGAGCAGGCCGATGAGGCCGAGGGCTAATATAAAGATGCTTTGCGTCAGCAGGACGAGCACAATTCCGACTGCTGAACCTGCCGTCAGAAGAACAACGGCGGTGAGTAACACTTCTTTGGGTGAGAGAATACCTTCCTGGATGTATCGGCTTCCTCCTGAGAAGGGTGTAGGATTTCGATTGGCCCAGTCGTTTCCGGAAATGTGGTCGAAATAATCGTTGGCCATATTAGCACCGGTGTGCAAGGCCATTATTGCTACTAACGCCAAGACGAAAAGAAGTGGGTTAAAAGCACCAGTAACAGCAAACCCAAGCGCTGAGCCGACCAGAACGCCGGCTGCACTTGCAGTTAGAAACTTCGGCCGGGCGGCGAAGAAAAGAACAGCTATCTTTGAATTTTCAGGATGAGATTTCATAAGTAGTTAGTATTTTATACGGGTTTAAAAAATTGAAAACTGAAATTATCCGGAATTTTTAAAAAATGGGGATTTTGGGGGTTTATTTTAAAGAGGGATGTGGATTTTTGGGGTAAAAATGAGGGTTGATAGGTTAGCTTGGGGGAATTAGGTAAGATGGGTAAGAAAAAAATGAAGAAAAATGGAGAAAAAATGCAAAAAATAGAGAAAAATAGAGAAATTTTGCAAAAAATTGCAAAAAAGTGAGAAAAAGAGAGACGAATTTAAACCGCTGTCCTTGGGACTCCTTACGGAGAGACCGCTGAGAGCGCGGAGGGGAATTGGCCACGAAGACACGAAGACACGGAGAAAAATCAACCACGAATAAACACGAATTTGCACGAAGTTATCAGACAGGATGACAGGAGTTTTTAAGCTACGAAAAGGCACAAAAAGCCAGAATTTTTTAACCGTGGAGAGCGCAAAGACCGCAGAGATTTTTTGGACAGGATTAACATAGATTTCAGGAGAAGAAACAGCCACGAAGGCACAAAGACAC
>CAYONQ010000113.1:0-5374 GCA_964405375.1 uncultured Pirellulales bacterium | reverse complement strand
GTTTCCTTACAAACCTTCTTTCTAATCCATGCACTACTCAAATAGCTCGCTGATGGTCTTGTGAATGCGAGCTATGTTTTGTACATCAAGATGATAATAAACATGGAATCCTCTCTTCTGAAATTTTACAAGGCGTGCATCTCTCAGAACTCGAAGATGCTGAGAAGTTGCCGAATGTGTTATACCTGTTTGCGATGTCAGCTCAGTAACACACATCGCTCGCCGCTTAAGGGCCTTCACAATGCGTATCCTCGCCTCTACCGAAAGCAGCTTAAACGTCCCCGCCAGCTTTTCTGCGTCAACCATAACAATTCACCTCCATATTTCACACAACAACTTTAACACAACCTGATACCACCGCCAAACGGTAGTATATTAGTATGTATGCATATACTAATATAGTGTTGTTGCAATTGTCAAACCGAAAACAAAAAACTTGTATTTGTCTAAAGCCCTCTCTGTGGCTAATCTTTTGGCCGTTTTTTCTTGATTTTTGCCCGAAAATATGTTAAAATACCCACAAAATTGGGGGAACGATTCCCGCCAGCAGCGGCAAGAACGCGAAGACCCGCAAGTAACGTATCAGCAAGGTAGCATGGCTTACGAAAAAATGTATCTGACACCTTTAAATTCCGCTTCACGAGATACGCTTCACGAGATACTACATACGAATCCAGTCAGCTTAAAGCGAAGCTGTGGCGGCCAAGCCGCCTGTGAACGAAGGCAATGCTCTGCGGCAAAAGCTCGCTTTGAAAGTAGAGCTTGCCGAGTACACCAAAGCTGACGGAATCTCTCTGCACCTTCTTTTTGATCCAACTCAAAACTTAACACTTAACACTCAAAACTTTTTTGCCCTCTGTGTTTATCCGTGTCTAATTTTTCTTTGTGTCTTCGTGCCTTAGTGGCTACATTTCTCTGCGCTCTCTGCGGTTAAAAATTTTTGGCTTTCTGTGCCTTCTCGTCCTCGCAAGCCGTAAGCGGGGATTTGTGGCAAAAATAAGTCCGTGTTAATTCGTATGCATTCGTGGTTGGTTTTTCTTTGTGCCTTAGTGACTTTGTGGCTGGTTCTTCTCCTGAAATCTATGTTAATCCTGTCTAAAAAATCTCCGCGGTCTTTGCGCTCTCTGCGGTTAAAAACCGTCTCACTTTTTCTCTCTTTTTCTCTATTTTTCTCTATTTTTCCCCAAATTTCTCATTTTTTCTCAATTTTTTGCATTTTTTCTCTATTTTTCTTCATTTTTCTCCATTTTTTTCTTGCCCGTCTTACCCAAACCGCCCAGCTTGACCCACCAACCCCCGTTTTTAATCCAAAAACCCACATCCCACTTTAAAATAAACCCCAAAAATCCCGATTTTCCTCCTATTTTTAAATTTTTATTTATCATTTTTATCTCCAATTTTTGATTTTTCTCTGCCTTCTCCACTGCAAAAAAGTATTTACAAATAGTTCCCTTCCTTGTATAATTGGTTTTATGGCCGAAACCCATACAGTTCGTTCTCCACAAAAGGCAAGCATTTGTCTTAGCACTCTGCTATTGCGCCGCAAGGCGCAATAATCCCACTACATCCACAAAAAATCTCTATTTCAAAATCCTCGTTTTTTGATAAATTCGTAGCAATTTAACGCCGGTTAAGGCATAATTAGCCGCAACCAAGCCAAAAATTTGGAGAAAAACAAATGTCTGAAGAAAAAATTATAATCTTCGATACGACCTTAAGAGACGGCGAACAGGCCCCGGGTGCCTCGCTTTCAATTACTGAAAAGCTCGAAATCGCCCAGCAGCTTGCGAAATTAGGCGTTGACGTAATCGAGGCCGGCTTCCCCGTCTCCTCGCCTGCCCAGTTCGAGGCCACCCGCCTTGTCGCCGAGCAGGTTACCGGCCCGGTTATAACAGGGCTGGCCCGCACAAACCAAGAGGACATCGAGGCGGCCGGCAAGGCCGTTGCACCGGCTAAAAGAAAACGCATCCACACATTCATCGCAACCTCGCCGATTCATATGAAGCACAAGCTGAAAAAGACCCGCACCGAGGTCCTGAAAATGGCTGTCGAGGCCGTCAAATACGCAAAGACATTCACAGACGACGTCGAATTCTCACCGGAAGACGCCTGCAGAAGCGAATTGCCGTTTCTCATCGAAGTTTTGACCGCCTGCATAGAGGCCGGCGCAACAACATTAAACATCCCCGACACGGTCGGCTATATCCTGCCGTACGAGTACGGCAAACTGATTGAGAACCTTAAATCCAATGTTCCCGGCATAGACAAGTGCATAATAAGCACACACTGCCACAACGACCTCGGTATGGCGGTTGCAAATTCATTAGCCGGCGTGCGAAACGGTGCCCGGCAGGTCGAGTGTGCCGTCAACGGTATGGGCGAACGAGCTGGAAACGCCGCACTTGAAGAAATAGTTATGGCTATACATACAAGACCAAATTTCCTTATACTTGATGACTATACTATACGCCTTACCACTAACATTAACACTAAGGAAATCCATCGCACCAGCCAGTTAGTCTCACAGCTGACCGGCTTTGTCATCCAGCCGAACAAGGCCGTTGTCGGTGCCAATGCCTTCGCACACGAGGCTGGCGTCCATGTCGATGGCGTACTGAAAGCCCGCGCCACCTACGAGATTATGACTCCGGAGACCATCGGTCTGAGCGGTTCTACGTTCGTGCTCGGACGGCACAGCGGCAGACACGGATTCACAGATAGATGCAAACAATTAGGATTCAAACTTACCGATACCGAGCTCGAACAGGCATACCAGAGATTCCTGGAAATCGCCGACAAGAAAAAAGAGGTCTTTGACGAGGATCTCGCTGCGATAATCAACGATGAAATCCACGTGGTCGCAGAGATTACATACCAGCTTGAGCATCTGCGCGTCGTCATCGACACCGACAATACGCCGACCGCAAGCGTCAAGATAAAGACCAAAGACGAAACCACCCAGGCCGCCGCCTGCGGCGACGGCCCCGTCGATGCCGCTTATGAAGCAATCAAAGATGCCACGGGCCGGTCGCCCAAACTCGAAGACTACTCAATCAGGGCCATCACCAGCGGTAAAGAGGCGCTCGGTGAGGCAACCGTTAAAATCAGCGAAAAAGGCCGAACTTACATAGGCCGAGGAATCTCCACCGACATCATTGAGGCAAGCGCAAGGGCCTACATCGACGCCATTAACAGAATGGTCTCAACACAGACAAAAGGCGAACAGCCGGAACTAAAAGCAGAACTATAACTGCGAACTATGAGCTAAGGACTAACTTATGGCTATGACAATCACAGAGAAAATACTTGCACGTGCAGCAGGCAAGGAAAAAGTCTCCGCCGGCGAATTGGTCAACGCAAACATCGATATCGTTATGTGCGTCGATGTTACCACGCCGCCGGCGATATCGATGCTGGTTGAAAAAGGAATGGACAGGGTATTCGACAGGGAAAAGATTGTCGTAACGCCCGACCATTTCCAGCCGGCCAAGGACATCAAAAGCGCCGAGCTTCACAAACGGCTTGACAAATGGGCCAAACGCCACAATATAAAACATTATTACAAGCTCGGCAGGGCGGGCGTCTGTCACGCACTGCTGCCTGAGCAGGGCCACATCAGGCCCGGCGAGGTCATCGTCGGAGCTGACTCGCACACCTGCACTTACGGCGCTTTTGCGGCATTTAGCACCGGCGTCGGCTCAACGGATACGGCAGCGGCACTGGCAACAGGCCTGCTGTGGTTCAAGGTCCCTGCATCGATAAAAATCGTTCTCAACGGCTCGCTCGGCCCCGGCGTCTATAGCAAGGATGTCATTCTGGCGGTGATTGCAAAAATCGGCGTTGATGGTGCGCTTTACAGGGCGATGGAATTTGTCGGCCCGGCCCTGGCTGAAATGTCGATGGAGGCAAGGATGACCATAACGAATATGGTCATCGAGGCCGGTGCAAAAAACGGCATCATCGGGTTCGACGATGTAACAAAACAATACCTCGACGAGCATCTAAAAGATAAAACCGACTATACCGTGTATGAATCGGATAAGGATGCGGAATATGTGAGCGTAGAAGAATTTGACTGCTCGAAAATTAAGCCGATGGTCGCCCTGCCGTCCTTACCGAGTAACGGTGTTCCTATTGGCGAATGTGCCGGCAAAGCGATGGACCAGGCCTATATCGGAAGCTGTACTAACGGTCGAATCGAGGACCTGCGAATCGTCGCAAAAATCCTCAAAGGAAGACAGGTTGCCATTCGTACAATAGTTGTGCCGACAACACCGACAATCTGGAAGCAGGCCGCCGACGTTGGCCTGTTCGATATATTCTACGACGCCGGCTGTGTAATCGCTGCGCCGACCTGCGGTGCGTGCTTAGGCGGGTTTATGGGCGTATTGGCCGAGGGCGAAAAGTGCGTCAGCACTACCAACAGAAATTTCGTCGGCAGAATGGGACATCCGAAAAGCGAGGTCTATTTAGCAAGTCCCGCCACCGCAGCGGCAAGCGCAGTAGAAGGCAAATTAACAGACCCGAGGAAATACCTTTGAAAAAAATCCTAATATCTAATGTTATTGGGGTTTTGATATTGTTTAGGATTTAGAAATTAGGATTTAGGATTTGCGAGCGAAGGAGCTAAGCGATGAGCAAGGCGCATGTTTACAAAAGAGACCAGTGCCTTTAGGCACATAAATATTACAATTGAGAGATTAAACCTTTATCTGAGGTTATAAAGATGAGTGTAGCACACATATATAATAGAGATCACATAAATACGGACGAGATTATACCGGCCCGGTATCTAAATACCGATGACCAGGCGGAATTGGCGAAGCATTGTCTTGAAGATTTGGACGCTGACTTTGTCAAAAAGGTTAAGCTCGGTGACATAATCGTCTCCGGCAGTGACTTCGGCTGCGGCTCGTCGAGAGAGCACGCCGTCTGGGCTATCCGCGCAGCAGGAGTTCAAACTGTTATCGCAAAGTCGTTTGCCCGAATCTTCTATCGCAACGCCATTAACAACGGCTTTTACGTAATTGAATCAGCCGACGCATTGGAAAAAATCAACGATGGTGATGAATTGAAAATCGATTTCAAAAACGGCTTGATTAAAAATCGAACTTGCGGTATTGATATTGGATTTAATGCGCTGCCGGACTTCGCTCTCGAAATAATAAACGATGGTGGATTGCTGGAGCATATTAAAAAGGGAACCACGGATTAACACAGATTTTCACGGATATTAAATTAAAGGAATAGTTTCTTGAGCGAACAGGACTTGGTGCATAGCGAGTTGACAAGGGCCGTCATCGGGGCAGCGATGGAAGTGCATTCAAATCTTGGGCCGGGTTTCCTAGAAAGTGTTTATGAAGCAGCTATGGCA
>CAYONQ010000112.1:0-5378 GCA_964405375.1 uncultured Pirellulales bacterium | reverse complement strand
GTATATCGTCGGGCTTGCGTTGGTGCAATATATTCCGCCGCCCGGCTGGTTCACATCGTAGTATCGCGGGTCGAAGATGTAATATATGCCGGAGCCGCAATCGTTGTAGCTTATATCGCAGCTGCTAATGAACGGGCTGCTGTTTTTGTTGCAGAATATCGCTCCGCCTCCGTAATCAGCCAGGTTATCCATCATAATGCAGTTGCTGATTACAGGGCTGCTGGCGTTGGTGCAATATATTGCGCCGCCGTAGCCATCGGGGTTATCTATGTCATTAGGTTCCTGCGGCCAATCCGGGTCCTCGGCATAACCGTTGATGATGGTAAGGCCGTCCAAAACCGTAGTTGCGCCTTCGCCGTTCTGAAAGATAAAGGCCTTTCCCTGGCTTTCGCAATCTACGATGCAGTTCTCCGACCCGCTTTCCGATTTCACTGTTATTGCCTTGCCGCCGGTGTCGATGTCATAATTTCCCGTCCCTGTGTATGTGCCGTCACGGATGAAGACACTATCGCCATCGTCGGCATCATCGACGGCCTTTTGAATACTGTCAAACGGATGCTCGGAAGTGCCGTCTTCATCCGGGTCGCTGACGCCAGGGTCACCGTGACCGGGGTCGTTGAGGGCGTCGTCGTCAACGAAGATGTTGCGAACCGGCTTGGGCTTACTCAAGATAAGCGAGTAATTTTGTAAGCCGTTAGTTAACGTTCCTTTATGACCAATCTCTACCGTGTAGGTGCCTACGGGAGGTGAGTCGATATAAACCTGCTCGACGTTGTCCAGCACGTTGTTGCCGGTATTGGCGTCGGCGGTAGGATTATTCGGGTCAAGGATATATGCACGATAACTTATGTTAGGGTCGCTATTATCGAGGATACGTAAATCGAGGTCGTTTATTAGCCGGGGCGAATTGCTGTCCAACTCGTCAACGGCACTTCCGGGCGGGTCTATCCAGCATAAAGTCGCTCGAATAAATGGACTGCTGCCGTCAAATGTAAATGTGTAAGTTTTGGTCTGTCCCGCAGTCAGAACACCCTCGATAATCCTCTGGCCGCTGGGGTCTTCGTAATCCTTCTTTATATAATCCTCGGCAGCGCTGTTTACATCCATCAGCCCCCAGCCGTATCTGTAGTCCGGCCCGGGACTGATAGACTTGTTAATGTCAATTGCCGTGTGGATTATCAATCCCTTCAGTGTGCTGGCCCGCATCGCTTTATTTGGGAAGAGCCGGTTGTAGTATTGCACTAATAACGCCGCCGAACCCGCAGCGCTGGCTGAGGCCCGGCTTGTGCCGGAATACACGGCGTAGTTGACATCGTTGACCGCCACAGGGGAATAAAGCTCAAATCCGTTGGCGACGATGTCCGGCTTGATTCGGCCGTCGTCCGTAGGCCCCCAGCCGCTAAAACCGGTCATATCCCCGATGTCATCCACGGCACCTACCGTCATAATGTTTTTAGCAGTGCCGATAGTCGGGATTGTGTCGTATCCGCCGTTATCCCAGCCGTCGCCATAAGGGGCGTTCGGGTCATTTGAATCATACGTTGCCTTTACCCATCTGCCGTTATTGGGGTCATTTGCGTCTGCCGGGTTGTTAGGGTCATTGGGGTCCAGATACCAGAAATCTGTTCCATTGAGCGGAGCATCGTTGTCCCTGTCGTTTCCTGCGGCTTTGAAGGGCAGATAGTAGGGGGCCGAGTGGCAAAGCTCATCCCATACAACAGTGTTCGAACCGTACCGGCCAAAGTTTCTATCCTCACGTTCGCCCCATACACCGAACCAATACGGCGCCTGTACGTTGACTTTGAGCCAATTTTCGGCGAAGAGCTTCAAGTCCAGGTTGTTGACCTCGCCATTGCCGTCCGGCCAGGGGGCGATATCACATACCGAATTCCAGTTTGGCGACGATGGCGTGCTCAGCCAGGCGTTAGCGAAGATTGCCCAATCCGCAAAATTAACCCTGTCATCACTGTTAAAGTCGCCCAATATCGCCTTGAAATTCCCGAACTCCCAGCCAGCTATGGTGCCGTATGAATGATTGGACAGGTATATTTTTCCGGTTCCGCCCGGCCCGGCTGCCGCCCGAACAGCTATCTCCGAGGTATCCAGCGTCCAGTCGTAAGAATCTATATTTACAGCAGGGGCCATACCCTTTGCATTCGGGTCAACTCCGCTTGCACCAATCGTCCCTGCCACGTGTGTGGCGTGGTTGTCGAATACTGAATTAACATCTTTTATCGTTACGCGGCCGTCAAACTCCTGATGCGTGTCAAGTACCCAGCCGGCGTCCCAGATACCTATCGTCAGGTCGTTGCCATCAAGAGAATACGGCGGGTTGTGAAGGATGGATGCCCCCGTTAAAATTGCTGCATCAGCGTTATAGGTTATGTAATAAACAGGCCAGCCGTTCTCGACAGCTATCAGCTCGTAGCTTTTCCCATAAGATGTCGTACCCTCGAACTTCCAGCCGCGGCTTTGGGCTGCCTGCCGGACTGAGCCCGTCGCTGAGGTTGTAAAGGCCGCCCCGATTACCTGTATAACAAATGCAAAAAACAGGCATCTGCGCAGCGCCGTTGTCTTCGGCATACTAACTCTTTCCATCCAACCACTACCCCTCTGATTTTTGCCTAAATTATAGCAGATTTGACCTTTTAAAGCCAGTAAAAAATCCCTCAAAACCCCTAAAAGTGTCCTGAAAGGCGGTCAAAACGCCGGATATGCTGATTATGCGGCTAAGCTTTTAGAAGTTCCAATAATTTGGCGTGAACCTTCTTGTTAGCCATTATTGTCTGGAATTCCCTGCCTTGATAGCCGTCCAAATCGACGGGAAAGATTTTGTTGCCTTGCCAATCGCTGACGACGGCTTCTGCGGCCTCGGCAATCACCGCCCCGGCTGCTATATCCCATAGCTTTGGGCGGGAAGCTATGGTGGCGATAAGTCCGCCCTTCGCCACGTAAGAAAATTGCAGGGCCGTTGAGCCCAAATTGCGGAATTTTGTCTGCTTCATAATCTCGCAGATCCAGTCCGGCACGCCCTTGTCAAAATGGCTGTCCAGGCCAATGTTTGAAAACTTATTCATTGTATCTTTGCCGGCAGTTATTCGCCTGCCGTTTAATTGTGCCTCACCGCCTTTAACGGCGGTGAACATAGAGTCGGTGGCCGGCTCAAAAATCACGCCGACAATCGGCTCGCCCTCGTACATTACCGCTATGCTGACGGTAAAAAGAAGGATACGGTGCGCAAAATTGGCTGTTCCGTCTATCGGGTCAATAACCCACCAGAAATGCTCGGTTGACCGCGGCTGCTGCTTGAAAATCTTGTTCTCGCCGCCTTCCTCGGCGATAAAGCCGTGGTCGGGATAGGTCTCTTTGATTCGGTCGATGATTATCTGCTGGCAGCGAGCGTCGGTTTGGGTTACTATTTCGGTATTGTTATTCTTCAGCAGTGCCTTGGTAAAATTGATTTCTTCCATTGCCCGCTGGCCGGCCAGACGGGCTGCTACGATAGCTGTCTCCAACAACCGGCTCAAATCTCTTTGCTCTAATGTCATATTGGCTGTCCTTTTCTAATCTTGTTGACAGTGTTATTGTGTTCTCCTATTCTAACGCAGTTATGCAGTCAAGCCAACAGTTAAATGGACCGAAATTTATCCGCCGTGCGTCGTTTCGGCAGCGGCTAAGGGCAGGGATTGTTTTGCTGGTAGCGGCTGTGATATTCGGTCTGCTTGCGCTGGCGGCGGCAGGTAAAATCGATATCAACAGGTGGCTGACCCCTTGCGGGCTGAAGCAAAGATACAATCTGCCGTGCCCGACCTGCGGGATGACTACCTCGGCACTTGCCTTTGTTCAGGGCAAAATCATCGAGGCGTTTTACATCCAGCCGGCTGGGACACTGTTATGTTGTGTGATGGTTATTGCGGCGGTTTTGGCTTTCCTTGTGGCTGTTTTTGGGGTATATTTTCGCTTTCTCGAGCGTTTTTTCACTAAAGTTAAAATAAGACACATAATTTTGATACTGTTAATCATTATGGCTGCCGGCTGGGCAGTAACGCTGGCCCGGGCGCTGGCGGTAAGGTAAAAACCTCAAACTGACCGTCGGTGAGTTTGAGAATGCAAAAATCAAAGTTGAAAATGCAAAATTGTGGAATCCCGACTCTGTCGGGATGGTTATTTTCATTATGGTTTTGTTTTGTATAATTGTGTATCACATAATGGCTTATGCCGGTCTTTGGCAGTAAATAGGTCAGCTGGAGTAAATAAAAAGAAATGAGAAAATCGCAACGGAAACATCTTATATTTTTGTTTTTCGCTTTGACTGCATTTGTTTTTTTCCACGGCGGCTGTGGAATTTTGGGTATTCTCGGTACTCCCGGCCATAAGGAGGGAAAAGTTGCGGCTGAATACGACTTGAGTAATCATACGGACCGGAAGATACTGGTGCTTGTCCATCAGCCGGCTTACCTGAATGTTCAGGAAAACCTGCGTTTTCACCTTACGGGGGCGATAAACAAAAGTCTTGCCGGGAATATCAAATTTGTGCCGGAGCAGGTTGTTTCCTACGATGAACTATCCGCATTTCGGTCTAATAAAAGCGATTTTTCGCTGCTGCCGCCGGCGGAGGTGGGGCGGGCACTCGAAGCCGATATGGTTCTGTTAGTGACGGTTGAGGATTATCAGCTTCGTAAAATGCCGGATGTTGACTATTATGGGGGTTTTTTGAACGCTGAGGCGGTTCTTCTTGATACGGTAGCGGGGGAGAAGCTCTGGCCTGAATCAGCAAAGAGCAAGAGTGTCCGGGTTGGTTTTGAGATTGAAAACCGCGGGCGAGAAGTGGCAGTCGGAAGACTGACGGCTGGCTGCGCGCATTGCATCGTAAGGTATCTTTATAATTGTCCGAAAAATAAGTTTAAGCTCACTGACGATAAAAGCGGGGCCGGGTGGAAAGATTGGGGGAAGTAAAACAAATAGGGGGGTGATTGTTAATTTTGGATTTTTAAAATCCGGAATTTTTAAAAAACACTGATTTTTGGGGGTTATTTAAAAGTGGGATGTTGGTTTTCGGGGGTAAAAATGAGGGTTGGTGGGTTGGTTTGGGTGGTTTGTGTAAGATGGGCAGGAAAAAAACGAAGAAAAATGAAGAAAAATGAAGAAAAAATGCAAAAAATAGAGAAAAATAGAGAAATTTTGCAAAAAAGAGAGAAAAAATGAGAAAAAACGAGAAAAAATGCGACGGATTCGTGGTTCGTGGTTTTGGTAGTTGGTAGTTCGTTGTTCAGGGGGTATCTCGTGAAGCGTGAATCGTATCTCGTTGGCGGAGGCCTGCGGCGGAGCTTCGATATTTGGTTGAAAGAAATTGCGGTTTTGGGGTTTTATTAGACGCG
>CAYONQ010000111.1:0-5915 GCA_964405375.1 uncultured Pirellulales bacterium | reverse complement strand
CGCACGAATTAGGCCACTGCCGTAAATTAGTGCGGGGTCGTTTGGTGCGGGGAGCTTGCCGAAGGGCTAACCGCTACACACTAAACTATTGCCTTTTGTATTTGCCGACCAACTGTCCCTCGCCAAGGATATGTCCTTCCATAGCTTCGAGCAAATCGGCCTTGTCGGCGATAGAGACCATCTCGATTTTCGTATCGAGCGCGTAAATCTTAAAAAAGTATCTGTGCGTCCCGCTCGGCGGACAAGGCCCGCCATAGCCGGTTCTCCCAAAGTCGCTAATCCCCTGCCTTGTTCCATCGGCTAAGGTCTCATCGTCAGGAAATTCCTCCGCCAGCTCCCTTGTCGCACCGGGCAAATTAAACAAAACCCAGTGTACAAAGGTACCCATCGGCGCATCAGGGTCGTCGCATATAATAGCGATACTCTGCGTCCCTTCGGGGACCGCCTCCCACTTCAACGGCGGCGAAACGTCCGCACCGTCACAGGTGTGCTTCGCCGGAATCATACCGCCGTCCTCGAATGCGTCACTGCTAATCTTTATCTCCATCTTTTTACCTCCCGCCGTGCTGTCGGCCTGCTCACCATTCTCACAAGAACAAAACAATAATATCGGCACCATTATTAAAAGAGAAACGTTTTTCACCATAGCAACTTCCTCCTCGCCACAAGCTCACATAATAAATTTCAGATACTCAATCATACCACCCAGATGTTCGACCGTCAAAAACATTACGGACAGAATCGCAATGACCCACATCGCCGGCTTAAGCTCCCTGCTTTTGCCTGAGACCATTTTTATTAGGGCAAACGAGATAAACCCGAACGCCAATCCCGTGCTGATACTGTAGCTCAAAGCTATCATCACCATTATAATAAATGCGGGAAACGCCTCTTCCATGTTCGTAAAATCTATCCTCTTAACCTCTTTCATCATAAACAGCCCCACCATAATAAGGGCCGGCGCCGTCGCATATCCCGGCACTATGCCCGCAATCGGCACAAACACCAATGCCAGCAGAAACAATCCCCCCGTAATTATCGAGCTCAGCCCCGACCGGCCCCCCTGCTCGATACCCGCCGCAGATTCAATATACGATGTGGTGGTCGATGTCCCCAACAAAGCGCCTATCATAGTCGCCACGGCATCAATTCCCAATAACCTGTCCAGTCCCTTGATTTTCCCCTTTTCATCGACCATATTCGCCTGGTGACAGCACGCCACCAACGTCCCGATACTGTCGAACATATCCATAAACATCAAGCTGAATATACTTCCGAACAAGCTCCACTTAAGCGCACCTAATATATCAAGCTGAAGTGCCACCGGCCTTATATTAAGATGAAACGAAAACAACCCCGTCGGCCTTTCTATATACCCGAAAATCGCCGCCAGAGCCGTTGAAAATACTATACCGATTAACAACGCACCTTTTATCCTTCTCGTTTCGAGAAACACCATTAACATCAGCCCGCACAAACCTATCAGCACGGTCGGCGTCAGCTCACCCGCCGAGACAAGCGTTACCTCATTCTTAACAACCACACCGAGCTTGACTAAGCCGATGAACGTGATAAACAATCCTATACCGACCGATATCGCCGAAATTAACCCCGCCGGTATCGCCTCAACGAGCTTCTTCCGCAACCCCAAAAGCGTCAACAAAAGAAAAAGCAGTCCCGAAAGAAACACCACCCCTAACGCCGTCTGCCAGCTAATCTTGTTAGTCAATACAAGACTGTACGCAAAAAAGGCGTTCAGCCCCATCCCCGGCGCCATCGCTATCGGGGCATTCGCAAATATCCCTACGATAAGCGTGGCAATCGCAGTTACTATGCAGGTAACTGCTATCAAGGCCCCTTTGTCCATACCCGTTTCACTTAGAATTGCCGGATTGACGAATATGATATACGCCATCGTGAGAAACGTCGTCAGCCCCGCCACAAATTCGATTTTAATACTTGTCTGTCTTTCTTTAAGCTGAAAGTATCCGCCGACCATTTCCAAACCCCTTTTGAATCTAATCCCACCGCCGCACGTCATTCCGAGCACAGCCGAGGAATCTATTTTTAGCCCCCAGCATCGCTGGGGGTTACCCTTAACCGTTCAGCCGTCCCCGAAACTTCTTCATCGCAAACTTGGCCGATATACTAATCGCTTCACAGCGCCTTTACAACTGTTTTGTAGCGACCGGGCCTAAATTCAGTATAATCCTCAAACTGACCCATTTGACTGTATAACTTGCTTAATCACTTGCAGTACAAGAATTTCAATCAGTTGCCGACGTAGTCGGCCTCAACGCACGAGATACGAAAGGAGTTTACACTGAGTTTACCGAAGTGAGCGACGAACGACGCTCAAACTGACCCGTTTTGAAAAAATGGTCAGTTTGAGTATAATCGATTGATAATGAGTTTGGCTGAGGACATAAAGCAAAAGGCCCTCGAACTGGGCTTCGACTTGGCCGGCATAACGGATACCTCTCCGATAGACACCGGGCAGGCCGAGCTATTAGCCGACTGGTTGAAATCCGGCTGTGCAGGCCGGATGGACTATATGCACAACAATCTCCAGAAGCGCATTAACCCTGCAAAACTCTTGCAAAACGCAAAATCAGTAATATGCGTCGGCCTGAACTACAAACCACCAAAACCCTCCCCGTCATTCCGAAGCTGCCATAAGCAAACCCCCACCGTCATTGCGAGCGAAGCGAAGCAATCTCATCTCCAAAACGAAACCGTCCCGATGGGCAAAGTTGCAAGCTACGCCCAATACGAAGACTACCACCTCTTCATAAAAAAGCAGTTACGCAAATTAACTGAGTTTATTGGCTCTATCGCCGGCACCAGTTGCAAATTCAAAATCTGTGTTGACTCCGCCCCGTTGGCCGAGCGGGCATTGGCCGCCAGGGCAGGACTCGGCTTCATCGGAAAAAATCACATCCTTACCAACCCAGAACTTGGTCCGCAGCTCCTCTTAGGCGAGATAGTAACCGATTTGAAACTGCAACCCGATGAGCCGATTTTTTGTCATTCTGAGCGCAGCTCTTGTCATTCTGAGTCCGCCTCTTGTCATTCTGAGCGAAGCGAAGAATCTCTCCCTCGTCATTCTGAGCGCACCCCTTGTCATTCTGAGCGCAGCGAAGAATCTCTCCCTCGTCATTCTGAGTCCGCCTCAGCGGACGAAGAATCTATTAAATCACTTCCAATCAAATGCTCTAACTGCAATAAGTGTCTCACCGCCTGCCCGACAGGTGCATTGAGAGCCGATGGCCGATTCGACGCTAACAAATGCATCAGCTATCTGACGATTGAACATAAAGGCCGAATACCTTCTGCGCTCACCGGGAAAATCGGCGCTCGTCTCTTCGGTTGCGATGAATGTCTCCTCGCCTGCCCATATCAGCAAGATGCCCCCGTATGCTCAAATGCAGACTTTACCTTCTACCCCGACAGGGCCAAACTAAACTTGCAGGATGTCTTGAACCTGAACCTGCAGGACTTCGATACGAAATTCGCTGATTCTCCAATTAAGCGTTTAGGCCTCGAACGCCTGAAAAGAAACGCCCAAATCTGCCTCGCAAACACAATCACCTGATACCGGCCAAGGCAATGACAGCAACCTTGACGGTCAACGGTATATACGAATATACTCATGATTGTGGTAATCGCTGGATTGCTGTTAAATATGTTAATTTAAGAGGATTGGTGAGGTGATCGTGTGGAACAAACTAATATCGAACCCATAAAATTGACTATATGGTCTGTAGCAAAATATGCTTGTCGCGGAGTGCCTGTCTCTGTAAAACACCTTGACCGTCCTTGGAAGGAAGTTTTGACACCACGATTTCCCTTGTTTTTTTCGTTGTTACCCTTGTTAACAGTTGTCGTGGTAGGTAGTATCGTTGGTGAATGGCGTACAGGAGACGTGTATGTTCCTAAGGATGAATTTATTATTGTTAGAATTCTTGGGTTTGTAGAAGCGATACCTTATAGTATTATTGCCTTTACTGTATTGTATTCTTGGGTACCTTTTGTAGTTAACCTTTTACTATTGGGCTGGTGTTTTTTCATTTTGTCAGTCTTCAAGAGAATCACAAACGAAGACATTCAAGTTGCTCAAGGAGCCAAGCGTGTAGTATATTTTTCAGCTTTCTTTCAATTTCTCCTTTTCTCAGTGTTTTTCTGTCTTCCTGGTTTTCTTGTTGACCCCCATTTTGCATTGACTGTCAGGAGTGTTGTTTTCTGGTTAGTTACGTCTACTGCTGCCATTATTAGAATAATGTCCCTTTTTCAAGGTATGCGTCGTGAAGCTAATAGGAACGTGTTTGTTGGCTTTTTAAGCGTTATACCATGTATTGACGCGTGGTACGCATTAGCCAACCTGATCCTCTTGATACACTTAACAATGGCTCTTTGAAAATCCAATATAACAGGAACAGACACTATGACTACTACACCGGCCGATGGCTGACCCACGACCCGTTAGGCATTACACCAAAAACCACAACCCCGCAATTTCTTTCAACCAAATATCAAACCTCCACCTACGCCGAACTATCTCCTCGTAGCGAAGCGAAGACCCCAGAAAGCCTGCCACGGCGTAGCTTCTGCGAAGCCGGGTTGTTATCTGGGGTCCATAAAATTGCAGCGAAGCGCAAGTCCACAAATTCCTAAACCCTAACCCCTAAACCCTCGATTCTTAGTGTAGTATATTAGTATATACGCATATACTAATATACTTATACGACAACCCTAATCCCCGCCAAATAATTTCGTCACTCGGGTCACGTCCTTGCGATGCACCCCCCAGTTGCTGACCCCTCAAAAGTTGAACTGGCTATTTCTACCAAATTTAACCCAAACCCACAAATTCTTTCAACCAAATATCGAACCTCCGCCGCAGGCCTCCGCTAACGAGATACGATTCACGAGATACGAATTTAGTCAACTCAAAGCGAAGCTGTGGCGGCCAAGCCGCCTGTGGACGAAAGCAAGCTTCTGTGACAAAGTTCACTTTGGTAGCAGAGCTTGCCGAGTACGCAAAGCTGACTAAAGACTCTGTGTTCTCTGTGCCCTCGGTGGCAAAAACAAAATGCCGTGTTAATCCTGTCCAAAAAATCTCCTCCTCAAATCCCTCACCCAAAAACCACAATTCTTAAAGCACTCCATAAGTATATATGCATATACTTATATACTTGTACAAAATCCCCTCGTAGTTTACCCCTTATGGAGGCAAAACGCAGACCCCAGAATGTTTTTATCTGGGGCCCATTTAACCAATTAACCAATCACCACTCACCAACTGCTAAAATCCCCCTTGCCGGCCCCGACCAACAAGCCACAAGATACGAATTTAGTCAGCTTAAAGCGAAGCTGTGGCGGCTACGCCGCCTGTGAACGAAGGCAATGCTCTGCGGAGAGAGCTTGCTCTCAGAGCAGCGATTGTCGAGTACGCAAAGCTGACTAAAACAAATCCGTGTTCCGCGTCTGGAAAAACTCAAAACCATGTGCCCGCGAAGGCGGGTATCCAGTCTCCTAAAAACTCAAAACTTTTTTTCTCCTCCGCGTCTAAATTTCTTTGTGCTTTTTGTGCCTTCTCGTCCTCGCAAGCCGTAAGCGGGGATTCGTGGCCTAAAAAATCCTGTCATCCTGTCTAAAAACTTCGTGTCAATTCGTGGCCAATTCTTCTCCGCGATCTCAGCGTTCTCCGCGGTTAAAAATTTTTGGCTTTCTGTGCCTTCCTGTCCTCGCAAGCCGTAAGCGGGGATTTGTGGCTTAAAAAATCCTGTCATCCTGTCCAAAAGTCTCTGCGCTCTCGGCGTTCTCCGCGGTTACTTTTTCTTTGTGTCTTCGTGCCTTAGTGAAGATATGAAGAGAGGGCATCCTCAAGTATAATTCGGTAGATTATTAACCCT
>CAYONQ010000110.1:0-6308 GCA_964405375.1 uncultured Pirellulales bacterium | reverse complement strand
AAAAAAGAGCAAGGGAAAGAGTTTTTCTGCTACGAGAAGATTTTTATCCTTACAAAATTTAGTGTTGATGCTTTTATTAGTGCTATTGAGAAAGGATACGTTTATGTCGATTTTGATGCCAGGACAGGCCACAATCACGGAACCAAGTTTCGACTCAGGCAGGACAAGCTCACAGAACTATACGAAGATGTGCAATCTGTGTAACTACCCCCCCTATCCCCATCACAAATCGACCTTTTCAACAGCCCCACAGTATAAAATGTTTTCTGCCATACATTACCTCCGTCAATCAATTACTTCCTGTGTTTGATGTCAACTTATCAGTAATTTATCAAACAGTATTTTATTCCTCTTTTTTGAATCTTGGACAAGCTTATCAAAAGAGATTATTTCAACATAGGTAGCTAAGCTCTTATTATATCCAAAGTACCCCATGTTGTCCGGTGTCTTTGTCAAATCAGCGTTTTCTGCAAGCTTCCTGATCTGTGGGACCAAATCGCACATTATGTAAGCATAAAAAGGTGTGTTCTCGCTAACGCTAATCAGTCTCCCAGCCTTATCCTTTGCTTTTCTATCCTTAACTTGCCTTACGTAATCATATACTTGATCTATGGGATTCTTATCTTTTCCGTACTCTGCTCTGCCAGGTTTTTTAAATTCAATTATTACAACTGATTTGAAAGGCGACTCATCCTCAACAAGGGCGAACGGGCAGTCAAAAATGATTATATCAGGCCTCTGTTTACTCTCACTTTCAATTATATCCATTTGCCTCAATTCTTTGTCCGAAGCCAAATACGCATGATACGAAAGCTTCTCATCTATCATCCACAGATTGTGCTCATTATAGTCAATATCATCCGACACTTGCCTCAGCGGGAATATTATTCTGTGAATGTTATCCTCTTTTTTATATTTTTCGGAATCGCCAAACTCCAACGTCTTCTCAAATAACTCAATAATAAGCCTCCTCTTTACAATATAGTCTGCCAGTTGCGTTTTCCCAGCATCATTAACCTCCTCGACAAACTTGTTGTACGCCTCCATAAACTTAGGTAAATCATCCACGCTAGTAAAATCCTTGCTAAGAATTTCCTGCCCTTTTTCCTTGATCTCTACCTCAAGTTTTGCCTGCCTTTTATGCAACTCGATGTCAAGCTTTTCGTCTGACAACCCACCCTGTATGTCCTCCACAAACTCCTTTCTATGCTTTATTAACGCCCTATATCTCGGTGCCTTATGCCTTACATAATCAGTGATACGTTCCAATTTTTCCTGCCTAAATTTCTGCAGAGAGGATTCAAGATGTCCATTCACCGATTCTTTCACACCCTCTCTTATTTCTGGCCACGTTATCTCGCTTTCATCGAGTAAGCGTTCCCTGCTGATATCAAATTCGGTTCTCTCCATATTAACTCTATCATCTAAGTACCACCCCGAAACATATCCAGAATAGTAAAACCTGTTACCATCCTCATCGTGCAGTTCTTTATTTACATCGTGCATCAGGTTTTGCAGACTTTCCGTCTTTACTTCTCTCTCATTTGCACAATAATGAATCCGATGATGAGAGTCGCCCGTCCCAGACAGCTTTAAGTGCGTTATCTGAAAACTCTCTTTCCTAACTTTGAACTTTGAGACCTTTGCTTCCTTTTTGACGCTCTCACTGTAAATCCTGTTTAGATCTATTACTCTTTCCTCATCGTGTAATCTGATTTCTGGACACTTTGCCGACATAAAATATACTAAACAGTGATCAACGACCCGCAAAGCTATTTTATCAGCATTCTTTACACAGTTTTCACTGTAATTTCTCTTGAAACCTATCAACTTCACAATCGTTTTAAGCTTTCGCTCTTCACTCTCTTCAGTACTAAGGCTTACTATACCATCACCTTTAACCATAAATTCAAAGCATCTTTCCAAGTATTTTCCATTTTCCCTGAAAATGCTTTCGATTCCAACTTTATTAAACGCCTTCAACCATAGGAATCTTCCGACTCCTTTACCACCCTTGTCTTCCTTGTATGTTGTGTCAGATGTCTGAAACGCATTAAAGTTTCTTTCGTCGAACCCTATCCCATCATCCTCAATACGAAAGCCTATTATTGGTTTATCCACCCCGTCTGCGAGTTGCTCAAACGCTTCCTGCTTCTGGTCCCTTTCAATATAAATATCTATATGACCTCTTCCAGCCCCTCGTTCTTCAATTGCTTCAATCGAATTAACCACCGCCTCAAACAACGGATGCAGCGCTTTATGGAAGAGTAAATGGGTGTTGCGTATTCGTCCTTCTAACTCAATTTTCATTTTTTCTTCTCCTGTTTCAAAATATGGAACTCATACCCATCAGATAAAATTTGACTCAAAACCACAATTCCCGTCCAACCGTCTCACCCTCTAAACCGTTCACACTCTACCCAAAATTGAAGCCAAACGCAAGTCCACAATATAAAACTTAATCCAACGACTACTCTCTCGAATTAGGCTGCATCAAAAAAGCCAACCAAAGCATTCTGGCGAGTGCTCGTAGTATGGGAGTGCCAAACCCGAAACCTCGACAAACTCACCCGAAAACTTGAAAACTTTCTTGCTTCTTAGCCAGCATAGGGACATTGACTATCTCTTTTAGAAGCCCCAAAACCACAACCCAATTTTGCCCTTTGTTTTTTGCTATCTGATTTTTCTCCGTGTCTTCGTGACTTCGTGGCCTAAAAAATCCTGTCATCCTGTCCAAAAAGTCTCTGCGGTCTCTCCGCCCTCCGCGGTTAAAAAACGTCTCTATTTTTCTCATTTTTTCTCCATTTTTCTCTCTTTTTCTCTATTTTTCTTCATTTTTTTCATTTTTTTTCATTTTTTTGCCTGATTTTCGCAATTTTTCTCACTTTTTCTCCATTTTTTACTTACCTATCTTACCTAACCTTTACAACCTAACCCATCAAGGCCTTATAATATATGGCCTTTCATAGCTAAAAATCGCCCTTTTAAATATTTTTTAATACTTGACATACCCAACGTCCGATAGTTAAATTAGGACAATAAGGCAATTTAGGCAGGCCTTGTATCAGAAGAATTTGGTTAAAAGAGAGGAATAGATAAAATGAAGGACTTATTTACAACCGGCGAAGCCGCCCAAATCTGCAAAGTAAGTCAGCAGACGATTATCCGCTGCTTTGATTCTGGCCGCGTGGAGGGATACCGCGTACCCGGCTCAAAATTCCGCAGAATCCCACGCCAAAACCTCATCAAATTTATGAGGGAAAGCGGCATCCCGCTCGACAACATCGAATCCGGCAAAAAGAAAGTGCTTGTCGTTGACGACGATGCCGAAATCGTTGAGCTTATAGCTGATATCCTCGTCCGTGACGGCAGATTCGACATCAAAACCGCCATCAGCGGCTACGACGCAGGGGTGCAGACCCAGCAGTTCCGACCTGACCTGATACTGCTCGATTACATGCTGCCTGATGTCAATGGCAACGTCGTCTGCCAGACAATAAGAAAAAATCCCGAGTTTCAAAACATCAAAATTATTATCATAAGCGGGGTCATAAAACAGGACGAGATTGACCTGCTACTAAAATCCGGTGCTGAAGATTTCATAAAAAAGCCGTTTAACATCCTTGAACTCACTGACAAAATCACCAATGTTTTACAAATGAAATAGATTAAAACAGTCGTCAGTGCACAATATTCAATGAAGGCCCACCGTGAAATTCACAGCTAAATGCTAAATATAAACAACCAAGTATGTAGGATATAACTAAATGTCGGAAAAACCTGCTGACCCAACAACCGCCTACCAAGTGGAACTTGCTATTAGTCGGCTCGATTCGCTTTCTTTGCTGCCCTCCGTAGCGGTACGACTTCTTTCTGAGCTGCTTCAATCCCAGCCATCACACTCGGCATTATCTGAAATAATCGAATCGGACCCGGCCCTTGCCACCAAGCTACTTTCGCTTATGCACCAGCAGGGTTTAAGCTTCAGGGATGAAAATTTCTCAGTTCGCAGGGCACTTGACAAACTACCCGCACAGCTTGTTCGTGACGGTTTTCTTTCCATTAAGGCCCTTGCGGCCTTTGACTTCGACCCCGGCAGTTACAAAGCATTATCCAAAAAGCAGCTTGTGCTCCACTGCCTTGCTGTGGCCTGTTGTGCCGGAGATATCGCCAGGGTTATATCACCTCAAATAGACCCACAACTGGCTTATTCGGCCGGCCTGCTGCACGATATCGGCAAACTTGCACTGGCCCAGGCGATGCCGAAAAGCTTCGCACGCATCACCGAGGATGCGAAATCACAGAATGCCAGCATCTGCACCATTGAGCAAAGCCACCTCGGCCTTGACCACACAATCCTCGGCAAACGGCTGGCACAAAAGTGGCACCTGCCTGATGAGATTACGCTGGCCATCTGGCTGCACCACAATGACACTGCAACAATTTCGCAGGATATGCCTGAAGCAAGGATTGCTCAGGTTGTGCAGCTGGCTGATTTGATTGCACGACAGTGTGCCATCGGCCAATCAGCAAGTTACGATTCACCTGACTTGCCGGATGCAATCATCCAATCACTTGCAATAAATCCCCAGCAGCTTCAACAAATCCGCGACAATCTCATCGAGCAGGTCCGACAAAAATCCAAAGTTTTAGGTCTGGACTCACCGAGGCCGGAGGCGGCTTACTGCGAAGCCATACACTCCGCCGCCGCCCAGTTAGCACAAGACAATACAAAGCTGTCTCTGGAAAATCGCCGGTTACAAACCGATACGGCTCTTTTCAATTTCATAAGGGATTTTTTGCTAAGTATAGACTCGATTACCTCGCCCATCGGCATAGCAGAAAATTTTGCCAGCCGCTGGCAGAAGTTTTATCAAACCGGTAAAGTCTGTGTGTATTTAGTACCCCCTGCCGGCTCACAACTTCTCGAAGCAGTCGTGGTCGAGAACCTTTCGCAAAGCAAGATAGTCTGCTTAAACACCCCGCCGTCAGGCGTCCTGCGGACTGCCGATTCGGCAACAATACCAAAGCATATAGCAAACAGCTTTGCAATCCTGAATGCTCACGACCATATTGACTGGCTGTTCGAGCAATTAGACGGTGACTTTGACCCAAACCACACCAAATTAGTGCCTTTGCTTTCAGCCGGCAAGGCGGTCGGGGCAATCGCCTTTGAGCTTCGCTACCCGGCTGACTTAGAGCTGTTCGAGGAAAATTTCAAGGTAGCCGGCTCGATTGCGGGAGTCATCTTAGATATGGCTTGTTCTTCGGCAAATCAGCAGCGTTTTGCCGAGCGGTTCGCTCGCTTACTTACCCCGCACCAAAATCAAGCGAGGCAAAACGCCTCTAATGTCGATAACAACAGTAACATTAACGAACCGGATTTTGGTACGGGGCTAACCGCTTTGGCCGAGCTGGCCGCCGGGGCAGCCCACGAATTAAACAATCCTCTCTCGGTCATATCAGCCAAATCGCAGATACTGGCCGATGCCGAGACCGACCCTGAAAAAAAACAGGCCCTGAAACAGATTCAGGAAAACTCTAACGAAATAACCTCGGTTATCGATGACTTAATGGCCTTTGCCGAGCCCGCCCTGCCCCGGCCGACCTTGACGAATACAAGGGAGATTCTCGATGAAGCCACGCAATTGGCCGCCCGAAAGACAAACATCGAACATCTCAATATCCAAATTGACGTCGCAGACAACGTCGCAGACGTCTTTGCAGACTCGGCCCAGGTCGTATCGGCAATTGCGAACATTTTTTGTAACTGCGTAGAATCCTATCCCGACAAATCCGGGCAGATAAAGGTTACCGCCGCTACCTGTGGCAGAGCTAACGACGAAGCCGGCGACTTCGTAGAATTGCAAATCAGCGACCTCGGCTGCGGGATGGACGCCGAGACAGTTCGAAAAGCGACGCTGCCGTTCTTCTCGGCCAAGCCGGCCGGGCGGAAACGCGGTATGGGCCTTGCCTATGCCGCCCGGGTAATAGAACTAAATAAAGGTCATCTGAACATAACAAGCCGGCTTGGCGAGGGGACGACCGTAGCAATTCTACTGCGTCGCAGAGTTGAATAGGTGCCTCGTTTCGAGTATCTCCGCCCCCCACAATCAGGTAGGGGCAGGCTTCGCCTCCATAAGGGGTAAACTGCGAATTGGGTTTGATTGGCTTCGATTGGGTTTGTTTTGGCTTCGAATTGGGTTTGATTGGCTTTGTATTGGGTTTGTTTTGCATAAAATAGTTCATAGTTCTGGCGTGACCCCCGAAAACTGTACCATTGTCAATTAGAGAGTATCCGATAAAAT
>CAYONQ010000109.1:0-6619 GCA_964405375.1 uncultured Pirellulales bacterium | reverse complement strand
GGGTCAACATCGCACAATCCGAGGCAGTACCCGACGAGCGTACCTACGCCGCTGCCTCTTGCGCCTACGGGGATACTGTTTTTATGGGCGTAATTGCAAAAGTCCCAGACGATAAGAAAATAGCTGGCGAACCCCTTTGATTCGATTATATCCAGTTCCCTGTCGAGTCTTTCTTTTATTGTGGGGGTAATTTCGCCGTATCTTTGCTTTGCCCCTTCGTGGCAGGTTTTGGTTAGAAACTCTTCCGGCGTTGAGCCGTCAGGCGGTTTGAAGTGTGGGGCGTGGCGACTCTTCAGGTCAAGCTCCACGTTGCAACGCTCGGCGATTGCCAACGTATTGTCACAGGCCTCGCAGGTCTCGGCAAAGATGTTACGCATTTGCTCGGGACCTTTTAAGAAGACGTCTTTTGGGTAAATCATTCTGTTGGGGTCGTCGGCGTTCTTGCCGGTGCTTATGCAGCACAGGCAGTTGTGTGCCTCGTGGTCGTCTTCCTGTAAAAAGTGCACATCGTTGGTTGCGACCAGGGGCAGCCCCATTTTTTGGGCCAGGTCTATCAATCCCTTGCGGATAGATGGGTTGTCGGTTTCGTGGTCCTGGATTTCGATGAAGAATCTGTCGGGGCCGAATATATTCACATAGCTTTCTATGGCGGCAACGGCCGCCTTTTCGTTGCCATTGGCCAGAAGGCTGGCAAGCTCACCCTTAAGACATGCCGAGGTGGCTATCAGACCAGCGTTTAGCTCGGTGAGGATTTCTTTGTCAATCCTGGGGCGATAGTAAAATCCTTCAAGGTAGCCGATGCTTGCCAGTTTGAGCAGGTTCTTATAGCCGGTATTGTTTTCGGCCAGAAGTATCAAGTGATATGCGGCATCACTGATAGAGCTTTTTGTCCGGTCGAACCTGCTGGCCGGCGCAATATACGCTTCAATGCCGATGATTGGCTTGATGTGTGCTGCTCTGGCCTTTGTGTAAAATTCGACCGCTCCAAACATATTGCCGTGGTCGGTAACCGCAACCGAATCCATATTCAGCTCTTTGCAGCGTTTTAGCAGCTTATCGAAGGTTACTGCGCCGTCGAGAAGTGAGTACTGACTGTGCAGGTGAAGATGCGTAAATCCTTTACTTGCCATAGGTTAAACAGTCCTTCAAAACTATGATTAGCGCCGACATCATAACTTGAAAACTCGAATATGTCAATGAAGGGTCTGTATCTTTATTAGCAAAAGCGCAAAAAAATCCTTGTGGCAATTATCGAAGGATATTAGAATGTGTTAGACAAAATTCGGTTTTGCCAGGGGAGCTGAGGCCGGGCGTTGATTCGGCTGAGGCTGAGAGCTTGACCCTTGAACCTGATCAGGATAATACCTGCGAAGGAAGGCATAAGTTGAGATTGGGCGCACTTCTTTTGCAGGGGTGCGTTTTTATTTTGGGCAAACACAATTTTATAGGAGACCAAAAATGAAAGAGGTCGAAATCTCGAAGGCGATTCTCAACAAGTACAACGAAAGGTTGGTTGGGCATCTTGATAACGATGTGGTAATAGTCGGTGCCGGGCCGGCCGGTCTGGCAGCCGGCTTATATCTTGCCAAATCAGGCGTCAAAACGACGATAATAGAAAAGAAACTGTCCATAGGGGGCGGCATCTGGGGAGGGGCGGCGGGCTGCAATGTCGTTACATTCGAGGACACTGATATACTCGACGAAATCGGTGTCAGGACGGAAAAACAGGGTGGTTTAATCACGGCAGATTCAATAGAGTTCGCAACGGCCCTGGCCTATGGTGCGAAAAAGGCCGGTGTCGAGATATTCAACCTCATTGAGGTTGAGGATATCATTCTGATTGACGAGGCGGTCAAAGGCGTGGTGGTCAATAATGCGGCGGTAAGAACGCTTGGTCTGCACGTTGACCCCTTCTGCATCAGCGCTAAATATACGATTGACGCCACCGGCCACCCGGCGGAGCTGGTTGCTATGCTCAAAAGAAGAAGCCCCGAGCTTTTCCCGAACCAGCTTCAAGAGCATTTTATGAACGTCGAGGTATCAGAGGCCGGCGTAGTTGAGAAGACCGGCCAGGTCTTCCCTGGGCTTTTTGTTGCGGGTATGTCGGTCTGCGACGTATATAATCTGCCTCGGATGGGACCAATTTTCGGCGGTATGCTGAAATCCGGCAGGAAGGTCGCCGAATTAACAAAAGACAAATTAGGGATTTAGACTAAAAACGACGACGCTTAGAGCCTATCCGAATAACCCACTCTATTGCGGCTGGCTGCAAAGTCCGATGCCTGCGTTGTCGAGTCAAAATCGTCCTCAACGTAGCTTTGGCTACGCCTGCGGCGATTTTGCCCCTGCCGCCTTGGCCTCGAACTTTTCGCTCGGCCTCATAACGACCCGGTTATTCGGATAGGCTCTTAGTTTGCCGCCCGTTTCCAGCAGCTTCGCTGAGTTGCTCTTATACCTGAAATAACGGTAACTATCAGCATAATCAAAAATGTTACCGTTGTGAACCAGTGTTCCCAGGCGGTCGTTTGAACGTGAGCGGCTTTTATAATTACCGTCCCGATGGCAAAGGATTGCAGGAACATCTTGATTTTGCCTGAGAAGGTGGCGGCGAAGTTGACGCCTCTGGCCTCGGCGATATGACGCAGTGTGGTAACGTAGGCCTCTCTTAAAATCAGGATACCGGCCACCGACCAGCGAATTGTAGCCATTATAGCCGGTCCAAAATTGAAAAGCACCGGCTCTTTGACTATCGCAAAGCATACAAAGGCGCCGCAGATAAGGACTTTGTCGGCCAGCGGGTCCAGCATCCGGCCAAATTTGCTGGTAACGTTTAATTTTCTGGCGATGGGGCCGTCAACAATGTCGGTGAGACCGGCAATAACAAAAATGGCAAAGGCAACATATAAGAGTAGCGGTCTGTTTCCAGCATAGGGCGAATAAAGAATCATAACCAAAAAAACGATAGTTAAAATGAGTCGGCCGAAGGTCAAGATGTTCGGAATGAGTTTCAGCATAGCGGCAAGTTTACCCCTATTCCAGATACGATTCAATCCTAAATTTGCTCAACGAGCAAGTCGTAACGGTTTGTTGCAACGACTTTGGTCTCGATGAAATCACCGGGATTTGCCGAGCAGCTTTTTATGATGCAGGTGCTGTCGATGTCAGGCGCCTGGCCGTAAAAGCGTCCTCGACCAATACCCTCACTGTCAACTGAATCGACCAGGCAGGTAAGCTTACTGCCAATTCTGTTTTTGTTTCCGGCGAAAGCGATTTCCTGCTGGGTGAGCATAAGCTGTTCGAGTCGCTGTTGTTTTATGTGGTCGGGGAGCTGGTTTGGCATCTTGGCCGCTGCTGTGCCGGACTCGGGATAGAATTTGAAGCAGCCCAGGCAGTCGAATTTGGCCCATTTGACAAAGTTTAGAAGCTCGTTGAACTGCCGGTCGGTCTCACCTGGAAAACCAACTATCAGGGTCGTCCGCAATACGATGTTGGGGATTTTCAATCGTATGTCTTCGACCAGCCGGCAGATGCGTTCCTTAGTATCGGCGCGGTGCATATTCTTTAAGATATCATTGTTTATATGCTGAATAGGGATGTCGAGGTAGTGGACGATTTTTCTACTTTCTGCGACGGTCTCGATTAACCGGTCTGTGATTGCCGCAGGGTATAGATACATCAGTCTAATCCACGCCAAGTCGGGGATTTTTTCAAGCTCGCCTGCAAGAATGGCCAATCCATCTTTTATCTTCAAATCACGGCCCCAATTGGTGGTATCCTGTGCGATTACATTTAGCTCAACCGCACCCGCCGAGACCAGCTCGGCCGCTTCGGCGAGAATCAGTTCTTTGGGCTTACTGCGGAATCGGCCTCTGATTGCCGGTATTGTGCAAAAGGAGCATTTATGGTCGCAGCCCTCGCTGATTCTGAGATATGCCCAATGGCGTGGGGTAATGAGCAATCTGGTTCTATCGTCACTGATGCGGTGCGGCGATTTATCCATAAAATCAGCCGGCCGCTGAGCGGTAAGGGTCTTTTCGATTATCTTCGCTATGTTGTCTCGCTGTCCAAGACCGACAATGGCATCGATGCCATCTGCCTCGTTAAATAGCTCTGTGCCCAGTCTTTCCGGCAGACATCCTGCGACAATCACTTTTTTTACGGTGCTGTTTAGTTTGCAGTTGACGGCGTTTTTTATTGCCTCGAGGGCCTCGGCCTTGGCGGGGGCGATAAAGCCGCAGGTATTGATGACAACTACGTCGGCGGTTTCCGGCTCGGCGGTGATTAGGAAACCAGCGGTGGCGATTTCGGCCAGCATCCTTTCGCTATCAACAATGTTCTTGGGACAGCCCAGCGCTATAAAGCCGACTGTTACAGGTCTTTGTTTGCGTTTTTTTGTCATAGCCCTGTGAAATTAGCAAAAAAACGCTATTTGGTCTAATGTTTTCACTCGAATAGGGACATAAAGACAGAATTCCAGAGAATATGCTTGCATATGAAGAGAACAGGATTATAATACCTTATGGAGTGTAGGGTTATGAGGATAGCTATAGTACCTACGAGGGGTAAGAGGCGGCGAACCACCTGTAAGGGGGGGATAATCGGGGTTTTGGCTGCGGCGATTATGCTATGGATGGGGGGCTGCGGGGATTACTTTGCTGAAAAGCCGGTTGAAATTCAAACCGAAGAAATACTAAATGAGATAAGGCAGATTAAAGAAAACCCTAACGTTGACAATCCCCTGCCGGCGATATATCTGGCGCCTCCCGAAATCATATCAGGCAAAGAAGATGCGAAGCTGTTTTATTTTACGAGGAATCACCCGCCCGATAAACTTGCCAGTTTGCTTAATGAACAGCTTGGCTACGAGGCGAGCGCCAACGCCGCAACTAACCAGCTAATCATAAAATGCCCGAGCTCTGATGAGGCCCGGGCCGCCCTTGATTTCCTGGAGAGGGTTGATGTTCCGCCTATTCAGGTAAACGTTGACTGCATCATTCTTGAGCGTTTTGCTGACGTGACAATGGACTGGGAAACCACGCTCCTGATAGAAAACTTGTTTGGCGAAAGAATAACAGTCGGCGGCAGGGCAGAATACTCTAAATTGCCGGATGGTACAATGAAAACAGATTACCTGCCAACCTTCCCTGGTGCTTCTCTGCGGGAGTCCAAGCGTTCCGCTTTCGGATTTAACCTGGGCTATTGGAGAAACCAGGGTGTTCCTGGTCATCAGTTAAGGGCCGTCGTGGATATGCTCATCTCAAGAGGATACCTCAAAATTCTGATGAATCCTACTCTTGAGACCGTAAACGGTCAAAAAGCAAAAATCAGCTCAAGGGATAACATCCCAGTCGAAAGGATAGTTACAGAAAGGGATGTCTTACCATATTCTATAACCGAGTATCAGTGGGTAGAAGACACTCTTGAAGTAACTCCTAATGTTTTCGCAGACGGCTCCATAGGTCTTGCTACTACGATAAAACTTAGTTCAAGCTCCAAGCCGAAAGGAGTTGTCCAGGTGTCGATTATTACCGAACGTTCTATCGAGGTTGCGGAAAACCGGATAAAACCCGGTGATAGCTTGATTATCGGCGGCATTAGAAAGACCGAAGAGCGGGGGGTAATCCGCGGCGTGCCTTTCCTCAAGGACATTCCGATTATCGGCGTACTGTTCTCAAGTAAGGATTTTGAAGAAAGCTCCAAGGAACTTATTTTTATTCTTACGCCGAGCATTTCATCCGGTGGAGTCAGGCACGCTGAGATGACGGAAGAAGTGAGGCGAAAATTTGCCAGGCCGGAGTATGAAGCCGAGCTGCAAGAAGTACCGACGGAGCCGTTCGATGATGCCGGATATAACGACCGGTCTAACCAGCAGGCCATCCGGGATGAATTTGAGCGGCTTAAGACAGGTATAGAAAAGGCCAGGACCAAGACCAAACCAAAAAGGGCCAAAAGTAGCACACAAAATAAATGACAGAATCCCCTAAATTGAGCTTTTATTCTTGCCTGACGGCTAACCCTGCCGTATCATTTCCGAAGTAACGCCATTAAGATTTAATTTTTAGCGGAGAGTTGCTTATGGATGATATTGAAATTAGCAATTCCGGCGGGAAAAATCCTGATAAGCCGATTTCCTTCGACACTGAAGATACGGGCGGCGCAGGCGTTTCACATTCGCCTTTGAATTTAGGCGGCCCTGCTGCGGCGGAGGTCCCGGAAGTCAAGGTTACCGCTCAGCCGACCAGACCGGTCGAAAAGAGACCGGTTGAGCAGAAGCCGGCCGAGAAGACAGCTGCCGGTGAACGAGTTACGGGCGTAAAGACCTTCTTTACAAAGCTGCACGGCGGTGCTATCGAGTTCCTTGATGAGCAAATCACCAAGTGGCTGAAGGACAATCCGGACATCTCGATAAAACAGACCAACACTATCGTGGGGGAGATACAGGGCAAAAAGACCGAGCCCAATATTATAATTACGGTCTGGTATTAAAGGCCGATTTGGGTTGAGGGATAACAGGGTAGCTCGCACTGCCGTATATAAGCGACAGTAATAAGACTGGGATTATCCGGAATTTTAAAAAATAGGGGGAATTTGGGGTTTATTTTAAGGTGGGATGTGGGTT
>CAYONQ010000108.1:0-6736 GCA_964405375.1 uncultured Pirellulales bacterium | reverse complement strand
ATCGGACAAAAACAAACTTTTACTTCAATTATCTAAAATACTGTGAACGGAAACATATATTTTAATTAGAGCTTCCTTGGGGGGGGGGCATAAATGAACCGCTACAGAACGCAAAAAGGTGTCATTCTTATAGTCTGTATGATTTTCCTGTGCATATTCTCAGCGCTGGCCGTCTCGCTGGCCTCTATGTCCAACACCAACGTCCAGCTCGCTAACAACCAGCACAAAGTAAATTCCACATTGAACGCAGCCCTCTCCGCCCTTGATTGCGGAAAATACATCACCGCCACAGTCACTCTCGACGAAACCGCCACCAATTACGTAACCGATGACGAGGCCGACGATGTCTGGACAGACCTCTGTCAGCATCTCCAGAATACCGCACTCGGCGGAAAAATAGTACCCGCCCCTACCCGCTTTACCGATTCGATCGACAGCGGCGACCGGATTACAACCCCATCCATTAATTTCGGCAGCATCGCCGCAGAGTTTGCAATAAGCTTTTACCGATATGACGCCGACCCCAACACCATCAAGCTCGAGGGAACGGGAACCGACGGCCAGATAACAAGGCGGACAGCCATAAGTCTGACCATCACGAAAGACAGCGAAGTCCTGAATTACGCAATTGCCAGCAGAGGACGTATGTGGCTCACCGGCGATTCCACCATTCACGGCGACATCTTTAGTTCCTGGAACCGACCCGAGATATCACCGTTTAATATGACAAGCGACTCAGCCGTCTTAGGCACTATTAATACCGTTATCGAGAAAAAATATTTCGACCCCGACGACCCTGATTACGCCGGCTATCATCTCGAAACCCTCGACGAAAACGGCGACCCGATGTTCGATGAAGATGGCAACCGCATATATAGCGACAATGATGAAGTTCAGGCCTACCACGAGGGCATCAATTACGACCAGCCGGATGATACCCAAATGCCGGGTATGGATATAGCCGATTACGACACCGACGCATACAAAACCATCTGTACAGCCAATACCATTGCCGCCGCCGGCACGATGCAGACAGAGTACTTCCCCCATGCAGCGGGTGACTACACTCAGCGGAAGTCAAGTTCGAGCAGGCGGCTTGACCGTCACGTTTACGAGGACCAAACATTTACTGACGCTTATCTTCCCGACGACCGCAACGCATTGTTTAAAAATTGTACCTTTGACGGAATACTATATATCGACTGCCAAAAAAGTGGTTATCACTATAACAACGCTCGATTCGAGAACTGCTCTTTTAATGGAACTATCGTAACCGATGTGCCTCAACAGTTCAAATTTAAGCATAATTGTCTATACTTTACAGGTGAAGCGACCTTCGAAAATACATCCGGAATAGAGCAAGCCACTATCCTGGCGCCGCACTTTAACGTGAACCTCGGCAACACCAACCCTGAACAGAGCGATAACAATATACTCACCGGCGCCATTATCGGAGGCATTGTCGATGTGCGCGGCAACGCACAAATCTACGGCACCATAATCTCTATGTGCGATACCAGTCAGTGGAGTTCCGGTTATGTAACAAATATCGGTGCAACCCTCGGCGACGGCGGCTCAGAAACAACTGAACCCGGCGATGTCGGTGTCATCAGTATTACGCCGGAAGAAGATAAGATGCTGCCGAGCGGCATCAAAAGCCCTATTGTGATTAAACCCTTGCAAAATACCTATTCTGAAGGATTTTAAAACGGCAAATTGAAAAACAGATTAAAACAAAAATTCGGACCATTTTCCAAAAGGAGAACAAAATGAAAGGTTTAACCTTGAACGTGCTGTTCGTAGTATTGGCGCTGACTGCCCTGTCAATAGTAGCAGCAAACACAAGCTGGGCAAATAAACTCGCTTATGACAGAATCAGCTATCTCAGCGAAGACCCTAACGAGCCCGAGCCGGAAAGCGTATTTGACAGCAACCGGGTTATCTTTCTCAGCGAAGACCCCAACAAACCTGAACCCGAAGGTATACTTGACCAGGGCCACGTCATTTACCTCGGCGAAGACCCTAACGAGCCCGAGCCGGAAAGTGGTAAGTTTTACTGATAACTGAAATCAGTCGGCCCGGCAAATGCCAACGACTGTGGCATTACCCTCACAAGGCCATCGGACAAAATAAGTTTGCCCATTAAGCAAACAACCTGCGGGGACAGCAACATAGCAATCCGACTTCACCGAACCAGGGGGACTAAAGACCCTTACGTCCCCCAGGGCTGCCTTTTACTTGGTGACTTCCTTCGGCTCTATACCTTCTTCGATGGCCTTTATTTTGTTTATCCTTCTTAGGTGTCTGCCACCATTGAAGTCAGTATCAAGCCAAACCTCAACTATCTTTCGCAGCAGCACATCTCCAATAAGGTCCCCCGATATACAAAGCACATTTGCGTCATTATGATGACGCGAAATCTGGGCGCTCAATTCGTCATGGCACAATGCAGCCCTGATTCCCTTTATCTTGTTCGCCGTTATGCTCATCCCGATTCCCGTTCCACAGACCAGAATCGCCCTGTCGGCCTCCTTCTTCGACACCGCCGTTGCCGCAAGGTAAGCCGGGTCGGGGTAATCAACCGGATTGCTGTCGTTACTGCCGACGTCAATACATTCATGACCAAGCTGTGCAAGTATCGCCTTAATCTGCCTTTTGGCCTCAA
Source organism: uncultured Pirellulales bacterium (assembly GCA_964405375.1). GTDB lineage: Bacteria > Planctomycetota > Phycisphaerae > Sedimentisphaerales > Anaerobacaceae > CAYONQ01. The sequence goes on along the minus strand of CAYONQ010000108.1, from coordinate 4,071 downwards.
ATCCACGATGGTCGTTTCCGACTACTATCTTCATATCACAAGCCCACCAATCCTTTTTTTCACGGCCTTCTCTATCAGTTCAGCACAACTGTTGTAAACCTCCTGCGGCTGGCCTATGGGGTCGGCAATCTCTACCTCCCCTGCCAACAGGATACATTTACCCGCCGCTTCACCGCTGAGAGAAACAACCCGTTCACGATGCACTCCAGCCATCGCAAATATAAAGTCACTCTCTTCAACGAGCTGCCGGGATAACGCCGTGCTTTTATGATTTTTTATATCAATCCCCTTGGCTGCACAAGTCGCTACGGCTTCCGGACTTGCCGGCATACCCGTCATATCCATAATGCCGGCGGAAAATACCTTATAACCTTTTTCTTCGAGCCGGTCAACCTTACATTGTAATTTTTCCGCCAAATATTTACGAAATATCCCTTCAGCCATAGCGCTTCGACAGGTGTTGCCGGTGCAAACTAACAAAAATTTGACCTGCGACATCGCCTCTAACTCCGGCAGCGAATATACACCCTGCCTTAAAATCTCCAGCCCCTCTTTACCTATTTTCACAACAGTGCTGCTTTTTTTGTATTTGCACGGCCCCGCATCCAATAGTAAATCGATTTGGCCTGAAAACTGGGCAAGAACCTCCCCGCCGTTTGTCGCCGGCGGCCGGCCTGTTATGTTTGCACTCGGCGCAACTACAGCGCTGCTCGCCGCCTGCAGCAGTGCCGCAGCTACCGCATTATCAGGACAGCGAATGCCTATGGAATTATCCTTATACAGGTTCTCAAAAACCTCTCTGTCAAGCTTACCCCGCTGGCTATCGATATCGCGGCTGTCCAGCTCGAATACTATGGTCAAAGGGCCTGGCCAGCCATTTCGAATCAGCTTTTCAGTCCTTAATCCGACAGTAGGCAGGTATTTCGCAATATCGCTCTTTTGGCCTATATGCAGCGTATAGTACTTGCCGACTGCCCTGCCTTTCAGCTTATTGAGCTTTGTCAGTGAGCTGGCTTCAACCCTGCAGCCGATTCCATAGACGGTCTCGGTAGGAAACACCACGAGTCCGCCGGCATCTATGAGCCGGGCCGCCTCTTTGATTTTCGCCGAATCAATCTCTACAGAACCAAATTTTACAACCTTTGTTTGCATTTGGCCTAAAAAATACACTAAACGACCCGCAATCGCAAGACAACTTAGACAACACCCACCTGAAATTTTAGATTTCCGAACCTAAATCCCAACCAACAAACCACCCTGCACCACATCCTGCAAACAGAAAGCCCGATAAAAAATGCAAAAGAAAAAAGAACACAACAAAAAACAAAAATTTTTCAGAAAAACCATTATTTTACCTAAATACACTAATCTATCTAAATTAACATTGCCGATAAATTCATAAATTGATGGAACGTTAAAGGAGATATAAGCGATGGAAACCTTAATCGAGCAACGTAAGGATGCCCGAATCGACCTTTCTTGGCCTGTGAGTATCTGGCTGCCCGCAGCGAACAGGTTTTTCAACGGGCGAAGCACCAATATCAGCAAGACGGGAGTATTCGTCACAATGCCGATGACCACACCTATACGGGCTGGGCATACCATCGAGCTTAACTTCCCACGAACACAGGCGTTAGCGAAGCAAAAAGGACGATTTGCTCGCATTAAAACGGGCAAAGTGGTCAGGGTCGAACGCAGAAATATGCTCAAAGACGCCAATATCGGCGTCGCTATTGCGTTTGATTAGTAAGCAGGCCGGTCACGTTCCTGTAACTACAACTGACCGCGCCGATACAGAGTTTACTATAACTCAAATTGACCAATTTGATACATACAACTTGCTTAATCGCTTATAGTACAAGAATTTCAACCAGTTGCCGACGTAGTCGGCCTCAATGCACGAGATACTCCACAGGACGCCTTACGGCGGAAATACGCCTGCCCTCCGTAGCCTTGGCGAAGGAGGGAGCGACGAACGACGCTCAAACTGACCCATCCCTTAGGAACGGTCAGTTTGGGTATATAACAAAAGGGTCAGGAGAAAGCACATAACTGATGGCCATTATTGGCCATCAGTTTTCTTTTGGGGCTCGCAAATTGAAACCGCATCACACAACACGAATTATTTGTTTAGCAGTAGTCGGTACGACTACTCGGTTAGCCCTGCCATCTTGATGGCAGGGCTAACATTCTGAGCAACGCCGAAGGAATCGACTTTCCCCATACCGCTGGCCTTGCCAGCGGCGGACGGCAACGCTCAAGTCCTTCCCAAAAAATTTCGGCGCAAATCCCCTTGCCCAATCCTAAGGTGATTGTTATAATCACATTTTGAAAGGAGACTGACGCCGAATGGATTCACGCGTAATCCAACTAACAGAAGCAACTCTCAAATACGGCAATCTGAACATTAGGATGTGCGGCAGAGACTTTTTCCCGCCGGACGTCTTCGGCGGCCCATCTAAAAAAACCGGCCTCGGTGCCCCAATAACCTTAAAAGTAGAAGGCCTATCAAAACCTATAGAAACGGACATCCCTAAAGATAAGACAGGAAAGCCCCGCTGGATTTTCAGAGAAAGAAAATGGGTAAAAGACTTCGTCCATTCACATAAATTGCATCCGGGCGATACCGTTACAATTACTCGCATTGACAAAAGAATATACAAGGTCAGTCCTAATAATCATAATCAACGAGTAGTTGTGAAAGAACATCCAGCCGGCAAAAGCCGACTCCCCGAAAAGCTTCTCAATATAGGTTACGACCGGACGTGCAACTGCCCCAAAACCCACATTAACTGCCTCCCCGCAAAAGAATGGCTTAAGTGCCAATTAGGCGTATGGCAGTTTACGTATGAAAGCAGAGACGTCAGGGATAAAAAATTGCATCCTGCCACTTTCCCAATCGCACTTGCACGTAAAGTGATAGAGTTATTTACCCATAAAGGCGAGCTTGTACTTGACCCATTTGTCGGAAGTGGCACAACGCTCATAGCAGCTCAAGACGCTGCTAGAAATGCTGTTGGTTTTGACCTTCAGAAAAAATATGTAAAGTTAAGTGAGTCCCGCCTTGCCGAGAATACACAACTTTTTGGTGAGTCAAAGCAAATCGCCGTATGTGACGATGCGTTGAATATTGGCGATTATCTAAAGGCAGAAACAGTTAGTCTCATTTTTACATCTCCGCCGTATTCTAATTTATTAAACCGAAAGCGAAAGAACAAATCCCGTCGTAATAGGAACAACGAGCAACTGGGACAAATTGAGCAGTACTCACAGGACCCACGAGACCTCGGCACAATGGAACTTGGAAAATATACTAAAGTAATGGGCGACATCTTCGAAGGCCTGCTGCCGTTGCTTCGCCCGAAAGCGCACTGTGTTATCAATGTGCCTGATATGTGGTGGGAGAACGAAAGGATTACTATTCACGTTTCGCTTATTGAGGAATTACGCCGCAGGGGATATGAGCTTCGAAATGTTATTATCTGGGACCGCACAAACATAGTAAATCAGATTGGCATATTTGGCTGGCCAAGCAATTACATCACTATGGGGGTAACTTTCGAATATCTGCTTGATTTCTGGCGTCCACCAAGGCCCAAGGGTGACAAAAAATCCTTATAAAAGAAACAAAATGAAGATCTACACAAAAGAAGAGCTAATCGAAGAGCTAAAAAGAATACGGTCAATTGGCTGGATTCCAAACGCCAGGCGTGGCAATGTAGGAGGAGTTGGAAACACCTTAGAGGATTTACTCGGAATAGAAGAAAACAACCTGCCTATTCCAAATGCAGCGGAGTGGGAACTTAAATGTCAACGCATGGAAACTACTTCTTTGACAACATTGTTTCATATGGAACCCTCACCCCGAGCAGTAAAGTTTGTCCCTCAGGTTCTTTTGTTGAAATACGGCTGGAGACACCAAGAGGCAGGGACTAAGTATCCCGATACCGAAATGAGTTTCAGACAGACCATTACTGGAACAGGCAGAAGTGACCGGGGTTTTACCGTTATCGTTGATAGAAAGCAGAGAAAAGTTCTTATCTCATTCGATGCAAGTGCCGTCGATGAAAG
>CAYONQ010000107.1:0-6899 GCA_964405375.1 uncultured Pirellulales bacterium | reverse complement strand
AAATTGACGTCTTACTTCTAACGGGGCGTGGTTGATTTTTCTCTGTGTCTTCGTGCCTTCGTGGCTATATTTCTCTGCGCTCCCTGCGCACTCTGCGGTTAAAATCCTTCGCATTTTTTTTCATTTTTTCTCTATTTTTCCCAAAAACGTACCTATTTTTCTCTATTTTTCTCTATTTTTTGCATTTTTTCTCTATTTTTCTTCATTTTTCTCCATTTTTTTCTTACCTATCTTGCCCAAACCACCCAAACTTACCCACCAACCCTCATTTTCAACCCAAAAAACCACATCCCCCTTTAAAATAAATGCCAAATTCCCCCCATTTTTTAAAAATTCCAGATTTTTAAAATCCAGTTTAGCTTTTGAAAGATATACTTCGCCAATTTGGTCGACCTTTAGGCCTACAACTCTCTTTTCAACTCCTCAGCATCCCGGATTAGCTCTTCTCTGCTTGGCTGCTCTTTCGGAGCAAGCTCAAAAGTCCATTCATAGGAATCGACCGTCCTTTCGGGATTAAGCATAGCGAAGAAATCAAAAGGAAATTTGTCATACCAGGGGCCTTTTAATTTGCGGTGGGTGTTTAGCGTTTCGTAGCCCTGTTTGCTTATGCGCACACAGTAATCGCCGTACCAGTTAAACGACACCGTAACAGGCGATTCGCCTATCTCCTCGTCGTTTAATACAACTATCGCCCCCTGCGGCTGTGTATTGATTGTCAACTGCCGTTCCACACACCCGCCGAAGATTACAGCTCCAATCAAACCAACAACGTAAAGAAGCGATAAATTGCATCTTCTCATAGCGCATATCCTTAAGTTATTTAACGCCGATTACCAGCACCATTATAAGGGAAAACCGAAAACACAAAAGCCAAAATTTGGCTAAAACCTCCGATTCAAAAATAATTGACCCCGTTAGAAATTATAAAATGGTCAATACGGTAGAAAAAGGACAAATTTCTAACGGGGTTGACACCGCCGCTGCGGCGGGGTAAGTTATGGGGCAAAAATCAGAGGTTTATTTTTAGCGGTATTATATGAAGATTCTGCTTAGCTGGCTAAATGATTATATCGAGGCTGGCCTATCCGCCGACCAAATCGCCGGCATTCTAAGCGACCTCGGACTTCCCTGCGAAGCAATAACGCATCTCGGCAAAGACGCCGTAATCGATGTCGAGGTAACCAGCAATCGCGGCGATTGCCTCAGTTACATCGGAATCGCCCGCGAGCTGGCCGCCGCCACCGGTAAAGAGTTAAAGCTGCCTGCCGTTGAGCTGGACGAATCCGGCAAAGACGTTACAGAGTTCGCCGGCGTCGAGATTGCCGAGCCGGACCTCTGCTGCCGGTACACCACGCGGGTTATCGAGGGCGTCAAGGTCGGCCCATCGCCGGATTGGCTGCGAACCCGCCTCGAAGCGGTCGCAATGCGAAGCGTCAATAACGTCGTCGATGCAACCAACTATGCGATGCTGGAGACCGGCCAGCCCCCTCACGCCTTCGATTACCACAAAATCACCCACGGCAAAATAATAGTAAGAAAGGCCGTCGCCGGCGAACGCATAGTAAGCATCGACGGCACGCAGTGCGACCTGGCCGCCGATATGCTGATTATTGCTGATGCCCGAAGGCCCGTTGCTATAGCCGGCGTTATGGGCGGATTAGATACCGAGGTCAGCGAAACGACAACCACAATCCTTCTGGAAGATGCGTATTTCGACCCCGTCAGTGTCCGCACAACCTCGCGCAAGCTGGCTTTGCCTTCGGAGTCGTCCTTTCGATTCGAGCGGACGGTGGATATTGAAAGAGTCAACTGGGCCTCCAGACGCACCGCACAATTGATTATTCAGGCAGCCGGTGGTAAGGCGGCCAAAGGTGTGGTTGACATTTATCCCAAAAAGCCCGAGCAGAAAGAGGTGATGCTTCGGCTCAGCCGCCTGGATAAACTGCTCGGCATCGAAATTCCGCCTGAAGAGGTGGTAAAAATTCTCTCGGGATTGAGTTTCCAGCCAGCCAAGAAAGATGATGCGATAGTTTGCTCAGTGCCCTCCTGGCGAAGCGACGTTTACCGCGAGGCCGACCTAATCGAAGAAGTAGCACGTGTGCACGGCTATAATAAGATACCGACCCGCCGGAAGATTGAAATCGAAGTAGTGCCGGTCGATACCCGTCAGAAATTGGTACAATCAATCGCTGCCCATCTTAACGGCTGCGGCTTTTATGAAACAATTAATGTTGGTTTCGTCGACAGCACTGTCGCCGAGCTTTTCATACAGGCCGACACTAAGGGACATTTAGCAGCTAAGGATGTGTCCGGCAAAAGTGCCAACCTGCTTCGCCAAACGCTTATTGGTTCTCTGCTTGCCGTCTTGAAAACCAATCTCAATGCCGGCAATACGCCCTGCGGGATATTCGAGATTGCCGATACCTTTGTGCCGACCGGCAAGGCCGGCGCTCTGCCGATTGAAAAAACCAAGCTGGCAATCGCCTGCGACAGTGATTTCAGAGACCTACGTGGAGTTGTTGAAGGGCTGATAAAAACCATTGATAGAAACACTCAAACAGTTTTTACTCCTGCTGACCTGCCGTGGGCGAATGCCGGCGCCGAAATTATGGTGAACGGCCGGACAATCGGTACCGCAGGGACTGTTTCACAGCCGGTTAAAGACAGATTTGGTTTTAAGGATGTAACGCCTTGTGCTGCGGAGCTGGAATTTGAACGGCTTGCAGTCCTATACACCGGCCCCGTCAAGGTCAAGCCGATTCCCAGGTTCCCGGCAATAGACCGTGACCTTTCGATTATTGTCGCCGAATCGGTTACCTGGGCTGATATTGTTGCGGCCATAAACAAAACAGCCACCGCCGAGCTGGAAAATACTCGGTTCGTCGAGACATATCGCGGAAAAGGTATCCCCGCCGGCCAAAAAAGTGTTACGCTGTCACTGACCTTCAGAAACCCCGATGGCACTTTGACCCACGATACCGTTGACCAACTCCAGGCCGATATTGTAAGCAGCTTGACCAAATCCGTTGGAGCCGAACTGCGAACAGTTTAGATTACTGCTCGTCCATTATGGCATTTAACATATACAGATAATCTGACAGCAAGCGGGTTATCAAAAACTTTTCCCTGACTGTCTCCTTTGCCTTCTGGCCTAATTTTTCTTTTTCCTTGGGATTTTTCAGCAGATGTATGATTCTGTCTGCAAAACCTTCATTATCATTCGGCCCGAGCAAAAACCCGTTTTTACCATCCCTGATTTGGACGGGTATGCCTCCTACGTTTGAAGCTACAACAGGTGTACCTTTCCACATCGCCTCGGTTACAGACAGACAAAACCCCTCCCTTATGGACTTTTGAATTATCACACTTGAAAATCTCTGAATTGAATTCACTAATATCCCGGTGTTGCCGACGACAAATAGAATGTCCCCGCTTTTAAGAAGTTTGTTGGCCTTTCGGCGGGTCTTGTTATACATCTGCAATCCTTCGGGGTCGTCGCTGGCGACGTTATAGCAGAATACCAGCCGACAATCGACCTGCTCCTTGACCCGTTCAAACACATCTATCACGCCCTCCGGGTCTTTCCAGGGGTCAAGGCGGGATACCTGCGTAATAACCGGCTTGTCCGTCGGGATACCGGCCTTCTTTATCTGTTCCAGTATCGTCTTCTCAGGGACATCTCTGTTCTTGGTGATGAGAGGATTAATCGCGGGGTACATAAGCCGTTGGTCCACCGGCAGGTCATTTTTGAGGTATTTTTTGCTTGATACGACCATCTGGTCGTACTTTAACAGGAATCCTTTAAGAAAATCCCACAATTCCTTATGCGGGTCGGTGAGGTCTATATGACACCGCCATATCCAGGGCTGACGCTTCCTGTAGGACCTTATCAGCGAAACCGGCTGAGGGTCGTGGATGATTACGCAATCGTGGTCTAAATGCGTAAATTTTGAAAAATTGTCGTTGACCTGAAGATATAACTGTTTCTTCCTTTCGGACAAATTTAACTGTGCCCCCTGCAAGGCGTTATGAAACTGCTTGGTAACCTCAAAGAATTCCTGGCTGCCGTGCAAAATTCGCCAGCCGGTGTCTATGCCCACATCATTCATTAACAATACAAGGGAATAAAGAATCTCCGCCACTCCTCCGCCCTGATATGTGGCATTAAGGTGAACAATGTGTTTGCCATAGAGCTTTTTGGCTCTGGTGTAAATCTCCGCTAACGTCTTGTCCTCGACAAGGCCTCGAAAATCTTCAACTCTTACCATAATGTTCTCCTGCCAGTTCTTTTAGCAACAACCTGATTTCCTGGACCGAATCCACGTTAAACCTTGCCTTTGAGGCGCTGGAGCCGACCTTGATTGAGTAGGCCTGCTCGGGTAAAACAGCGAACATTTCTTCATCGGTATAATCGTCGCCGGCGGCCATAACAAAGTCCCAGCTTTGGTTTTCGAGCAACGGTTTAATCGCTTGGCCCTTATTTATACCAAAATGTCTTACTTCAAGTATCTTACTGCCTTCAAACACCCCGACATCCATATTCGCAGTCAGGTTCAGAAGGTGGTCTTTTAATTCCTGGCCTCTGATAGAGGCAAGCTCAGGGTTCGCCCTGCGACAGTGCCACACTAACGAAAAGTCTTTCTCTTCGACTAAAGCGCCTGGCGTCCTGTCTGCATAAAGCTTCAGAATAGGCCTGACCGCCTCCTTCCAGTCTTCTCGTAAGGGCCCTATACATTTCCATGCTTTGCCCTTTTCTCTGGTCCATGCCCCGTGTTCGGCGATTAATGTGGTCTCCAATCCGCCCAGCCACTTATCTATGGTTGCTTTGTCTCGCCCGCTTATTATTACCACCTTATTTTTAGGGTTTCTCGATAGGCCTTCCAGCAAGCTTACAATTTCATCATCCGGCCCTGCCTGGGCGGGTTTGCCCTTATAGCTCACTAAGGTGCCGTCATAGTCAAGCAGAAACAAACGCCTTTGGCTTTTCCGATAGTCGTTAATTACTTGCTGACTGGCCGACCCGGTTAATTTGCGGACCGAAAGTTCCTGCTGAGTCTTTCCAATCTCATCTAAGGCAGTTAGGAAGTCACCGCCCCATCTTGAAATGTCGTAGTTTGAAAGTCTGCCCTGCATCGCCCTGTTGCGCTCTATCTGCTCACCGACGGGCATCTGAAGCGCCTCTTTGATGGCCCGCGCAGTTGCCGCCTTGTTATTCGCATTGACTATTAGTGCCTCTCCCAACTCACTTGCCGCACCTGCCGTCTCGCTGAGAACCAGAACTCCTTTGCCGTCGGTCTTCGCCGCAACAAACTCTTTTGCTATCAGGTTCATTCCATCCCGCAGCGGTGTTACCAACGCAACATCAGCTACATTATACAGTGCCGTTAATCTCTCAAACGTCAAGAAGCGATAGAGATACCACACGGGCATCCAGCCGATTGTGCTGTGTTCGCCGTTGACTCTCCCGACAAGGTGCTCAAGCTCGCCCCTTAAGCTCTTATAATCTTCAACATCGGTTCGCGATGGGACGGCCACCATAATTAAAGTAACTTTTTCTTTATAGCCGGGATTTTCAGACAAAAATAAATCGAACGCATCCAGCCGCTTGATAATACCTTTGGTGTAATCCAGTCTGTCCACGGAAATAATTATTTTACGGTCTCCCACTTTTCGGCGGATTTTCCCTATTTCCTTCTGCGTATCGGCGGTTTTGGCTGCCCGCGAGTATTTCTCGTAATTAATCCCCATAGGAAACGCATCGACCTTCACAACACGATTCCCGACATTTAGTCTGCCGAGACCGTGTTCCAGCCCTACTATTCGGCTGACGCTGCTCAGGAAATGCCGCACATAGTCGTAGGTATGGAACCCTATCAAATCAGCCCCGAGCAGGCCGTTTAAAATCTCCTCCCGCCATAGTAAAAGACGGAACAGCTCGGATGACGGAAACGGTATGTGAAGGAAAAAACCTATTTTTGCTTCTGGAACCCTTTCTCTTATCATTTGCGGAAGCAGCATCAGTTGGTAATCGTGTATCCAGATGCGGTCTGACGGTTTTGCGAGCTTTATTACTTCATCGCAGAATATCTCGTTCACCTGCTTATATGTCTTCCAAAAGCGGTCTTCATATATCGTATTCAATGGAAAATAGTGAAAAAGAGGCCAAATGGTCTTGTTGCAAAAACCGTGATAGTAGTTCTGGACCTGCTTCTGAGACAGAAAAACTGGAAGACAATCTTCGTCAGCCAACTTCCCAACGATTTCGTCTTTCTCCTCAGCCGTCAGTTTTTCACTTGTGATTCCAGGCCACCCTATCCAGGCACCCTCGTAAGACCTGCACAATGAAGATAGTCCCGTAGCCAGCCCGCCCGCACTGCGGGCAAGATGGATCTCGCCGGCGTATTTTGTGGCGCTGACCGGCAGTCTATTCGAGACTACTATCAACCTTGGCATAACTTCCTCTGATATTTTAGAGCAAATCCGGCAGTTCTTTGACGCTCGAAAATTGTCCTTTCGTGCCGGATTCAAAACTAAGATAATATCTATTTCGTTAGTATATAAAACACACGGATAATCGCAAGGTTGGATACCGCTAATTGGCAATTTTGATTTCTCAGCCCTGATTTAGCTTGAAAAAATCGCCCAAATAGCCCAGACAGGTAACGAGAAAGAGTCAGCTATTCTGATTAAATACCCACATTTGAGCCGGTATGCTATTGACTTATGCCTCGCGATTTGATATAAACAATATTGCGGGCTGACCCCTGCGGTGTACGTATGGAAAGCGGGTGTTTGAAAGAACCGATACCCGTACTCAGGGAAATCAGGCCTTGATGGATCGGAAACGCCTACTCGATAGGACTTTCGGACACAAGCAACGATTGCCCACTTGGAAGTAA
>CAYONQ010000106.1:0-7189 GCA_964405375.1 uncultured Pirellulales bacterium | reverse complement strand
ACTTTAGCTCACTTTAGGCACTTTAGCTCACTTTAGGCACTTTAGCTCACTTTAGACACTTTAGCTCACTTTAGGCACTTTAGCTCACTTTCTTATTCTTTTACTCTCGTTATGTACTGCCCGCTACGCGTATCAACACGCAGTATGTCCCCTACCTTAACAAAAGGCGGCACCTGAACGACCAGCCCCGTCTCGAGCGCCGCCGGCTTGTTTTGACTCGTCGCCGTAGCGCCCTTAATCTCCGGCGAGGTATCGGTAACCTCCAAATCAACCGTAATGGGCAGGTCAACCACAACAACCCTGCCCTCGTACATACTGACCTGAAGCTGGGTATTCGGCTTGAGATACTTCTGCCCGTCACCGAACGCATCGTCATCGAGAGAAATCTGCTCATAACTTATTGTATCCATCAAAACATGTGCGCTGCCCGCCGAATACAGGTACTCGTATGTGCGCTTGTCTAAATACGCCTCTTCAACCGTCTCCTCCGACCGCAGCCGGACATTCTGAATCGAACCGTCAGCTAAGCTCTTTAGCTTCGTCTGATAGACCGCACCGCCTTTGCCCAGCTTGACGTGCTGATAATCGACAATCGAATACAGCTTACCGTCAATCCTGACAGTCTGGCCCTTTTTCATCTCAGATGCTCTCATTTCTCACTCCAAAAAACAATAAGCACTAATCAATTATCAATAACCATTTCGCAAGAGAAAGTATTGCAAAATTGCCGTGAAATGTCAAGAAACCAATAGGTCAACTAAGGTGTCGCTTTCATCTTCTCCCCTTCGGCCGTTTGCGTGTGCGGTCTTTTTTGGGCTTTCTTGTCGCTTTGCCTTTTCTTTCTCGCCTATTGGTACCGACCAACGGCTCAGCAGGGGTGACATTTAACTGTCGCGCCGGTATATTTACCGACACTATACGCACCTTCATCGCCCGCCCTAAATGAATACTGCACCCACTACGCTCGCCGACAATAAAATGCCCTCTCGAATTATACTTCCACACGTCACCGCCTAAATCCTCCATCCGGACAAGACCCTCTATCCCGTACTTTCGCGACTGCACAAACACCCCGAATCCCGCAATTCCCGTAACAACGCCGTCAAGCTCATCGCCGATTCGGCTGCTTAGCATCTGCAAAATCAGAACGGTCCGAAGCTCATTCTCCGCATCCTCCGCACGCTGCTCCGTAAACGTAATGTGCCTGCCAATCTCATCCAAATCCAGCCCCGACAGAACCATATCTTGCATCTCATATCTCGTATCTCGTTCGAGATACGCTTCACGCTTCACGAGATACGAGTCTAAAACACGATGGACAAGCAAATCCGCATACCGCCGTATCGGGCTGGTAAAGTGACAATAGTGTGTCGAAGCCAGTGCATAATGACCGATATGAAGCGGCGAATACACCGCCTTCTCGAAACTTCGCAGAACAGCCAGATTAACCGCAAAAGAACAATCGGCCCCCTTAACGGCTGCTAATAATCCCTGTACCGCAAAACGGTCCGGCGTCCGCGGCATACTAACTCCCAACACCTTCACAAGCTGCGAAAGCTCTTTCATACTCAAGCTGTCCGGCTCAGGATGAATCCGCCGCATAAAGCCGACATTAACTCTGTCCAAAAGCGAAGCGACCGCATCATTCGCCTCGACCATAAACATCTCGATTATCGTATGAGGATAGCTGTCGTCCGCAGGATGAGCATCGACGACCCGGCCCGATTTATCCATCACCAATTCAATCTCAGGCAAATCCAGATGGAGCATCCCGTTGTCGATTCGCCGTTTCTCAATCAACCGGCTGAGCCGCTGCATTTCTTTAAGCAGACCGACCACCTCCGGCTTTGCACCTTTTGTATGGCCCTTCAAAATCCTGTCGGCTTCCCTGTAGGTCAACCGCTGCGTCGAGCACATAACAGAGTTGGCAAATCGCCGCGACAGGACTTTACCATTACCGTCATAAGTCAAATACACGCTCTTAACAAATCTCGGCTGGCCCGGCTGAAGACTGCATATCCCGTTACTTAAAATCTCCGGAAGCATCGCAATGGTCTTGCCCGGCAGATAAACACTGTTGCCGCGGACCTTCGCCTCGATATCCAACGGCGAACCATCCCCGACAAAATAGCTCACATCGGCTATGTGAATCCCCAGCACACGGTTACCTTCAGAATCTCTCTCTAAACTTATCGCATCGTCAAAATCCTTCGCATCCGGCGGGTCAATCGTAATAACCACCTTCCCCCCTATGTCCTCCCGCGCTCCGATATCATCGGAATTAAACTCACCGGCCGCCCCACGCGCCTGCTTTACACACTCCTCGTCAAACTCATCAGGCAAATGGTACTGGTGAACTATTGAGCTTATCTCGCTGTCATACCGCCCCGCCTTACCGAGCACCTCGACAATCACACCGCGAGCCAGATACCGTGTCGTCGGATAAGAAAGTATCTCGACCACAACCTTGTCCTTCCGGCTGGCGTTTTTTGCAGTAACATCGTCAACGCTGATTGGCTCTGTAAATCCCTTCCCGTCCGGCTGAACAATCCACCCCTCAGCGCCCTTCAGCAATGTCCCGACGAACCTGTTCTGCGCCCGCTCAAGAACCTCCACCACTTTACCGCTGAATCGCATCTGCCCGGCACGTTTACCTTTTTTTACGACCCTTGCGGCGACAATATCACCCGTCATCGCTCCGCCCGTTTCATCAGGCGGTATAAACAAATCACCGTGCGCAGTCGCCTCGAGAGGTATTACAAACCCGAACCCCTTCGGATTCGACCGGAACGTCCCTATCACCTGCCCACTCAACCCCGGCAGACCGACCAGATTCCTTTCCCCAATCACCACCTGACCGCCCCGCCGAAGCTCCTCGAACGCCTCTTTAAACTGCGGATAATCCTCGCTGCTCACGCTCAGCGCCTTCGCCAATTTCGCCAGCTTCAACGGCTTATAGTCAGCGTGCTTTAATAATTTAATTATCTTTCTCTTAAAAATCTCAGCCATTCTTTACACCCAAAAAACAAAACGCCCGGCCACTTCCTATATCGACCGAGCGCCACAATTACCTAAAAACATATCATTGTTTAGCCCCGCCCTCTGGGCGGCGTTATATTTATGACTGTCCTCCGTCTTCTGTCCTCTGTCTTCTGTCTTCAGAATTAACTCTTTTTCGCCTTAAGCACGTTAAGCTGTTTTGCAAGCCGAGATTTCTTTCGAGCAGCGGTTTTCTTGTGCATCGTGCTGCCGGCAGCAGTTTTATCTAACTTTTTGACAACGAGCCGATACTGCTCGCTCGCCGCCTCTGCGTCACCGCCGGCTACCGCATCCTCGAAATGCTTGATTTGCGTTTTAACCTGGCTCTTACGTGCCCGGTTAGTCGCCCTGCTTTTGGCGTTCTGTCTTATCCTCTTTTTAGCCGATAACGAATGTGCCACTTCAATCTCCTGAAAAATTTAGTCGTCAGTATTTAGTTCATAGTTCATAGACTACGAACTATGAACCACGAACTACGAACTATTTATTCCTTAATTTATCTACCCGCTGATGGACATCCTTGTATGCAAAATCAAGCTGAGCGATCTTGCGAAAAATCTCAAGTGCCTTTTCTACCTCGCCCTGCTCTTCACAGGCCCGGCCAAGATTATACCTCAACTCCTTGGCAATATCATCATCTTTTATGTTGTACGACTCTATCGCCTGCGTGAAAATATCGACCGCATCGGCAAACCAGCCCTTCATAAAAAAGCTCAGCCCTATCTTGTCCATCGCCGTAATCCTATGCCGCGGCTCCCTCCGCGCCTCCTGAAGCAGAGGTATCGCATCGTCATACTGTTCATTGCCAAGCAGCCGAACACCGTATTCATACTTGGCTCGCAGGTCGGTCGGGTAGTTCTGCACACAAAGACGATAATGCTCTAACTCAAAGTCATCCAACTGCCCTGACAATTCCGCAACCGCTGACTTCGCCTGCTCATCACCGCCGCCCTCAACGACGCTTTTCGCCTCTTTTACCTTGCGCCTGAGCTGCTGTATTCTTATCTTGCCCGCCCGCTGCTTAAAGCTGAAGTCGCTTTTCCTCTCGTAAGCATCCTCCAGAAGCTCCATCGCCTCGTTCTCTGCCTCGTCGGCCTCCATATCGGACAAGGCATTAGCCAGATTAAATATATTCATAGGCAGGTTCGGCTCGGCTGCCAGCGCCTTCCTCGCATCCTCGACCGCCGACACGCGGTAATCAGCGGTCTTAATGATTTTTTCCTGCGATTGAAGTTTCTCCTGAACCTCACGGTCCCTGATAGACTGCCTGAAATCCCCGTCCACGTCATATTTGCCTCGGGAAACAGTCAGCTCAGCCGACAGTCTCTGATACTCATCCGCCACCTCCTCCTTCTCGGGCTCAAGCTCAGCGGCAAACTGGCACGCAACAACCGCCCTCTCCAACAGCCCTATCGCCAGATAAGAATCTTTCAAAAGCAGATACGTCTGTAAAGACGGCTTCGACACCGCATTATTCGCCTGGAACAGCAAGTCCGCTATCCACTGGGCCGTCTTTTTATAACCCCCCGAAACCGCCGCCTTCAGTATCCCCTCCGCATAAGGCAGATGGTCGGGGTTCTTGGCAAAAAGCTCCTCCGCGTTAAGCATCCGCTCAAGAGCCGTCTTACCCCGCAGTAGCTTTACCTTTTCCACTATCGAAGGCCTTTTGCCGCCTTTCACCTGCCGGGCCAACGCCAGTTCGTGAAGCGATATATGACCTTGCTCAACCGCGTCCGGCGCACAGCGAAGACCCTCGAGGTACATATCGATGGCGTAATCGAAATTGTCCGTCTCCGCCACCTTCCGCGCACGCTCAAAAAAGGCCTCCGCCCTCCCCGACACTTGACCGGTATCTTCTTCCGACATAATCCTTAACCGATTCCCTCAAAAAACGACCCGAACACACAAAAAACAACCGCCGCACGACAATCGTAATCTTCCGCCCAAATTTGTCAACAAATAAAAGCTTGTAGCAAAAGCCTCCCTGTGCTATATTCGCGGACCGTAATACAAACCAAAAACAAATAACCGCCATAAGCGAGATGCGAAAATGGTAAATGCACTTGAGCAATATGACCCGAAAATTTACGAGCTCACAAGACAGGAAGCCGCCCGACAAAGCGGCTCTATCCGACTAATCCCTTCCGAAAACTACGTATCAAGGGCCGTTATGCTGGCCAGCGGAAGCTGCCTAACAAACAAATACGCAGAGGGATACCCAGGCCGACGATACTACGAAGGCCAGCAGGTAACCGACCTCATCGAAACAGTGGCACAGCAGCGAGCAAAAAAGCTCTTCAAAGCCGCTCACGCAAACGTCCAGCCGTACTCCGGCTCCGTCGCAAACCTCGCCGCATATCTCGCACTAATCAAGCCCGGCGATACCATTATGGGTATGTCTCTCCCGCACGGCGGACACCTCACACACGGCTGGAAAGTCAGCGTCACAAGTAGAATCTTCAAGTCCGTCCAATATACGGTCAACCCCGACACCGGCAGATTGGACTACGACCAGATTGAAAAACTCGCAAAAAAACACCGGCCGAAACTCATCATCTCCGGCGCAACCGCATACCCGCGGGAAATCGACTTCGAAATCTTCGGCCAAATCGCAAAAAGCGTCGGCGCATACCACGTCAGTGACATCGCGCACATCGCAGGACTTGTCGTCGCCGGAATACACAAAAGCCCCGTCCCCTACGCCGACATCGTCTCGACCACAACGCATAAGACACTGCGAGGCCCCCGCGGCGGAATGCTATTGTGCAAGGCCGAGCACGCCGACAAGGTCGATAAGTCCGTCTTCCCGGGACTGCAGGGAGGCCCACATATGCACACGCTGACCGCCATCGCCGTCGCAATGGCCGAGGCAGACACCCCCGAATTCGTCGCTTATGCAAAACAGATAGTCAAAAACGCAAAAGCGCTCGCTGAAAAACTGCTCGAATATGGCTTCAATCTGTCAGCCGGCGGAACCGACAATCACTTAATCTTAATCGACCTGCGAAACAAGAACATCACCGGCAAAAAACTGGCAAAGGCACTGGATAGGGCAAGAATCGTTACCAACTATAACACCACCCCCGCTGACCCTGCTCACCCCGCGAATCCCAGCGGCCTGCGCCTCGGAACGCCCGCAATTACAACACGCGGTATGAAGGAAGAGCAGGTCCGACAAATCGCCGGCTTCATAAATAAAGTCGTTGAAAACATCGACAACGAATCGGTAATCGAGCAGGTCGCAAAGGAAGTCCTGCTTCTCTGCTCGCAGTTCACCGTCCCGGAGCACTTCATCATTCCAAACAAAAATAGCCTAAATCATACCTCCTGAACAATGAAACGAGATACGAGATGCGAGATGCGAGATACGAGATACGAGCAAATACTGGTCATCGAGCGAAAAGTCCTTGAACAGGCCGGAATGTTCAATGGCCTGGCATTCGACGTGGAACGCTACCTGAGCAAAATCTTCGCTCAGAACGTCCCCCGCTTTATGCCCCGCTCGCAGGCCGAAACCGACCCAGATTATAAACAGCTCATCCCCTACGTCATAATCACTTACAACGGCACGTATCTTAGCTACGTCAGGGGAAAACGGGCCGGCGAAACCCGCCTTACAGGACTGCGGTCAATCGGCATAGGTGGCCACATAAACCCCGCCGATGATAAAGTGCCCTTGTTCGATACGGATTTACGCAAGATGTACCTTACCGCCGTCGAACGCGAGGTCGCCGAGGAAGTATCCGTAGAAGCCAGCCACACCGACCGCATTGTCGCATTGCTCAACGATGAATCAAACGATGTTGGCCGGGTGCATCTCGGGATAGTCCACTATTGGACTCTCGATGCCCCGAACGTTAGCAGGCGCGAGCAGATGATTACTCAGATGACCTTTAATACAGTCGCCGAACTGCAAAAGCTCCGCGACACTATGGAAACCTGGTCCCAGTTATGCTTAGGCGGACTTGACGAAATGACCGACAAAACCACAACAAAAACATAACTTAAATCAATAAAAGTTCAGGGCGTTTGTTAATTAAGAGCAGAAGTGCGAAATTACAGTTGGAGGCAAAAGAAAAAGATGGCCAATTTTGCTAACCGTATCATTCGAGCCGCCAGACTCGACGTTGCTTTATATGAGGAAGTCGAG
>CAYONQ010000105.1:0-7204 GCA_964405375.1 uncultured Pirellulales bacterium | reverse complement strand
TTTTGTTTGATAATTGCTACCATCAAAATCCCTCTAATCGGTCAGTTTGAGTTATATACCAAAATAGCGGCTCCGTCAAAATTTTGGTAGGATTTCTAATGGGACGAGGGTCTTGACAGCGCTATCGGCAGTTGATATAATAAAAACAGAGGTCAGACATCTGATTTCTGACATCCGACATCTGGCTTCTGACTTCTGATTTCTAACAAATGAGGGAAAAATGATGAAAAGAAATTCTGTTTCTGTCTGTAGAGTGGTTTTGGGTATTGTTTTGTTTTCTTTGGTTCTCCTGGCTTATGGCTGCTCCAGTAGCTGGTATGAGCAGCCGGGCGAGACCGCCGCCGAGGGCCATAGAAGACATCTGCGAAATCTCCGTATTAACCACCAGGAGATGATGTGGGATATAGACCAGGCCCTGTTGGCAGACCAGCCCAGCCGGCTAACCGACAAAAGAATGCCTTGATGCCGCAAAACAAAAAGTGTAAAGTGTAGCTCTCGTGCTTCGTAGCGAAGCTACTCTCTTCTTCGCCCTGCGTAGCGGGCTTCGCAGAGCAGGGTCGCAGAGTAGCACAAGTGGAAAGTTAGCCAAACTTTAGGCACTCTCTTCTTCGCCCTGCATAGCGGCTTCGCAGAGCAGGGTAAAACTTTAGACACTTTAGGCACTTTATATGGAAACACTCATCGATTACTTCAGCCGAATAGCAGGATACGATTGGTGGGTTGTTGCAATCGAACTGATTCTTATCGGCCTAGTGGTTTACTGGGCCGTGGACTTCCTCGAAGGTACTCGCGGAGAAAGATTGTTCCGCGGCGTCATATTTATCCTCATCGCCGGTTTTCTCATCTTAAAACTAATCGTCGGGCGGTTCGCCTTCGAACGGCTGCAATACCTGTATAACGGATTCTTGATTGCCGTTCTGATTATTGCCGTCGCCGGCTTTCAGCCGGAAATCAGAAGAGCGCTTATACGAATAGGACGGGCCAGCTTTTTGACAAGCTCGTCACAGCAGTTGGTAAGAACCATAGAAGAAATAATTACCGCTGCAACCGAGCTTTCCGCCGCCAAAATCGGCGCTATTATCGTTATTGAAAACCGCGTGGCATTGGGAGAATTTATAGAAACCGGCGTCCGACTCGATGCCAAGGTTACCACCGAGCTGCTCAAGACCATTTTCCAGCCCGGTACCGCCCTTCACGATATGGCGGTTATTATACGAGATGACCGGCTGGTAGCCGCAAGAGTGCAATTGCCTTTGGCTGAGGCCGGCATCACCGAACGCCACAAAGACACCTCAGCAGATGCCGGCACCGAACTCGGCTCCCGACACCGCGCCGCTATGGGCGTAACCACCGGCTCGGACGCCACCTGCTTGGTGGTAAGCGAGGAAACCGGAATCGTTTCAATCGCACAGGCCGGAAAACTGACACGAAACGTAACCGAATCACAGTTGAGGAGACACCTTAAAAGCGTAAAGGGTATCGCGTGAATCAAAGCATAGCCCGCAGAATACGAAACGTAATGGCAACGGCAAAAAAGACCAAATACAGTAAGATATTCGCCGTTGTCTCAATAACCGTCTTGATATGGGTCTGGGCAGACCTGGCAAAGACAGACGAATTCACTGTCCCCACCGCCACAATGAGCGTGGCAAGGTCCGCCAACCCGAATCTATGGGTGAGCTTCAATAACAAATTGTCCGTTTCTATTGAGAAGATAAAACTTAAAGGCCCGACATCGAGGATTGACAGTATAAGAAGAAAACTGCGGGACGGCTCGCTTGTGCTTGAATTCTTTTTGGACCCTGAGACCGAAGCAATGGACACCCCCGGCGAACACCCTTTGGCTGTATTGGAGTTCCTTAAAAAAAGTGACCAGATACAACAGCACGGCCTTACAGCGCAGTCCTGCGAGCCGAAGCAAATCACCGTCAACGTTGTCCGGCTTGTTGAAAAATCACTCGACATCAGATGTGTTGATGAAAGCCAAAACCTGATAAAAGGCGCAACCGTGAAACCATCGCAGGCCCGAATGCTTGTGCCTGAAGATTGGGAAGGCGAAAAACTCACAGCAAAGGTGCAATTGACACGCGGAGAAATCGGCCAGGCAAGGCTGTCGGCTATAGAAAAAACACCCTATATCGAACTGGCAGCCGGCGTCACCAGAGAGGTTCCAACGCCGGTAAAAATTATGACCCCTCCCGCAGAAAACCAGCTCATCGATTACACTATAACAACCGCAATACTGGGATTCTCCCTCAGCGCAAACCTCCAGGGAAAATACAAGGTAGAGGTGGCTAACTTAAATGAGGTGATAAGCGCTATTGCCATCAGGGCCACCCCGCAGGCCAAACGTGCCTACGAGAATATGCGATACCATGTAATATTGGAAATCGACGACAGTGACAAGGATAACGGCTCCGCAGAGCCCTTGAGGAAAGAGCTTATTTACAATTTCCCCGCTGAATATGTCCGCAGGGATGAGATTGTGCTAAGCAAGCAGCCGGCCGTAGCACGATTTAAACTCGTGCCTCTGGCTACCATTCAGGCCCCGCCGACCACAGCACCTTAAAAAAACTGTTACGGCTTCAACTGTCGGCCCCACCGGCAATCGCCTGCCTCGTCCTTACCACGGCCACCAACGCCATATACGCAAGAAAAACCGCAAGGATTATGAGCACCACCGATATTGTCGCAAGCAGAATGTTGGGCCGCTCTGCGGTAACAAACCCGTATGTCTCGTACACCAGCGCTCCAATTGTAGTCGTAAGCATTATAACAGCCGGAATGGCTGTGAAAAGATACCTGCGGTTACGGCTCAGCAGATACACGCTTGCAACAATAAGAACAACACTGGCGATAAGTTGGTTCGCAGCGCCGAATACGGGCCAGATGGCCCGCCAGTTACCGAGAGCAAGCCACCCCGCCAGAACGCCCGTCAATCCGACCGCCGCATATTTGTTCTTCATAAAACTTATCCCGAACGTCTCGCCGAAAAGCTCGTTGCACAGATACCGGGTAATCCTCGTCGCAGAATCCAGAGTCGTCATAATAAATGTCTTCAGCATAGTTATACCGATAAGTGTCCCCAGCCCGCCGAAAAACACCTTCGTAAGCTGCCCGTAACCTACCCCGAACGCCTTAATCCACCCGCCTTTTTTGAAAAGCTCCTGATATATAAGACCTTCGCCGCCTTCAGGCGCGCTGACCCAGTACAGCCCCGCCGAAACCGCTATAACAGCTAAAACGGCAAGCGCACTTTCCATTATCATCGCCCCGTATCCGATGACTCGGGCGTCTTTAGTCCGTGGAAGCTGTTTCGATGTCGTCCCGCTCGCAACTAAGCTGTGAAATCCCGAAATCGCCCCGCACGCAATCGTTACAAACATCATCGGCCACAGCCAGCCGATAGGCGCCGTAAAAGCAATGAACCCCGGGGCCTTCATTTGCGGCCGCGTCAACACAAGACCCAGAAACCCGAAGAACATACCTAAATACAACACCGCACCCGAAAGATGGTCCCTCGGCTGAAGCAGCATAGTTACCGGCGTTATAGACGCAATCATCCCGTAAATCAAAAGTATCACCGTCCACCAACGCTCGGGATTCTTTACACCCAGCTCGATAGGAAAATAGTAACCCACCACAATCAGACCAAACAGCAGCACCACCCCTATTACCGAGCACAAAAGTACGCTCAGCCGGACGCGATACATCAAGATGCCGACTAACAGGGCTACAAGTATCAGACCGAACGTGGGTATCACAACCTCCGGCGTGGTCGTCAGCGTCTTGCCGGCAGCCGCTGCGAACACCGCAACTATCAAAATCAAGGCCAAAAACGCAAATGCGCTGAAAATTACCCTGCTGACCCTCCCTGTTACCGACTCCGTAACCGTTGTGATGGATTTGCCCTGGTTTCTAAGTGACATAACCAGCGCTATAAAGTCGTGCACCGCCCCGAAAAAAATCCCTCCAACCACAATCCATATCAAAGCGGGCAGCCAGCCGAAGTACAAACACGCAATTACAGGCCCTATTATGGGGGCGGCCCCCGCGATAGAGGCAAAGTGATGACCGAACAGAACCGTCCAGTGCCTCGCAGGTACGTAGTCAACCCCGTCGGTCATTTGCACAGCCGGCGGAACCTCGCTGTCATCAAGCCCTATCCATTGCTTGACCTTTCGGCCGTAAAAGATATACCCCAAAACTAACGAAAAAACCGAAACCCCCGCAACCAACAGAGAATCCATCTGACGAACTCCTTACTTTTGCATTCGGGATATTACTCAAACTGACCGATTTAATATACGCAACTCGTTTAATTGCTTATCGTATAAAAAGTTAAAATAGTTGCCGACGTAGTCGGCCTCAACCCCGCCCCTCGTAGGGGCTGGGTCAACTAACGAGATACGATTCACGAACAACGGACGACGCTCAAACTGACCGTCCCTCAGGGACGGTCAGTTTGAGGATATTATTATTCTCTATGTTTCCGAGTCAGCAGCCGTATCGGCACCTCCGCCGTCGGCAAAAGCTCCCGCAATCGGCCCACAATAAATCTATGATAATTCTCTTCAAATAGTTCCGGCCGGTTGACAAACATCAGTATCGTAACAGGATTGACGGCGACTTGAGTGACATAGTAAATCTTGAGCCAGCCGCCCTTGCCTCGCTTTGTTGCACCGCCGCCTTCCTGCTTTATCACTTCAAACGCCTTGTTCAGTTTAGCGGTCGGTATCCACGTTGTCGCCTGCTTAAAAA
Organism: uncultured Pirellulales bacterium; assembly: GCA_964405375.1. Taxonomy (GTDB): domain Bacteria; phylum Planctomycetota; class Phycisphaerae; order Sedimentisphaerales; family Anaerobacaceae; genus CAYONQ01. The sequence goes on along the minus strand of CAYONQ010000105.1, from coordinate 2,443 downwards.
TCTCAGCCGCCAAATCCAGTGCACTCTGCACGTTCTTCGCCTCCGTCGCCGTCGTAAAGGCTATCGGTGCATATTTTAAACCCGGCAGCATCTTTGTCAAATACCCTTCATAATCACCGGTAACGGTCGTGTCCTTCGCCAGGTCCCACTTGTTTATTACTAATATGCAGCTTTTGTATTCTTCAGCGATGAACTTCGCCAGCTTCTTATCAACTTGAGAAACCGGCACCGTGGCGTCAATCAGAAACAGCACAACATCGGCCCGATGCATCGACCGCGTGACACGCACGTAACTATAAAACCCGATACTGTCCGTTATCTTCCTTTTCTTTCGTACCCCTGCAGTATCAATGACAACGATTGTCTTACCGTCTTTTTCAAACCGGACATCCACGGCGTCCCTCGTTGTGCCGGGCGTCTCGCTAACAATAACACGCTCGGCGCCCGCCATCGCATTTACTAATGTGCTTTTACCGGCGTTGCGCTTGCCGATTATCGCTATCTTCATCACCGGCTCCGCCGGCCGGGCCGATTCAAAATCGGCAATCTTCTCGAAGATTTTATCTAACAATACGGACTTGTTCAGATTGTTCTTTACCGATACACACAAAAACTCACCGAACCCGAGCCGTGAAAATTCACCCGCCGACGGAAACATCCTCGCACTGTCCGCCTTGTTCGCAACGCCGATAACCTCAAGCCCGCCCCTGCGCAGAAGCTGTGCTATTCTTCCGTCTAACGGCACCACCCCGTCCCGAATATCTGCCATAAACACAACGAGATTCGCCGACTCAATCGCCTTTTTTATTTGCCCTTCGACGTGCTCTTCTAAATGGTCAGAATCGACTATACCGTATCCGCCCGTGTCAACTAACTCGAAGTATCGACCGTCTTTTTCGATAATCGTGCTGACACGGTCCCGCGTAACGCCGGCTGTCGGCTCGACGATACTTATCATCTCGCCGGCTAGTGCGTTTAACAGACTGCTCTTGCCCACGTTAGGCCGACCAATTATAGCTACTATCGGTAACGCCATAGCTTCCGCCTCAAACTGAAAATTAAGCGAGAATATAAGAAATGCTGATTATAACAGAACAATCAGATGATTTGAAGTGTCTTCGCAGCACGGCTTTTTGTCAGAAGTGTTTATTGTGACTGGCCGGCCACTATCAGCTTTGTGAACCCTTCACCCACATAAGCTCCCTCTCGAAATCCAGAACCATCACCGTGTCCCGAAAATACTGCATCCCCAACATCCCCGCACAGTCGCTTACAAGCGGGCTGTCGTCGGGAAAAATCGATATGCTCGCCTTCTTTACCGCCCTGTCTCCTAACTCGAGCTTCCTTATAGTCCCCTGCCGGCATTGCAATTGGCCGATATACGGATACATCTCTACGGCTCTCTTCAGCCGGACATCCGGTATCCTCGTGCGCATCTTTTCCCACAGCTCTTCGCCTATCGCTAGTCCCTCTCCGCTGCCCGTATCAAGCTGAAGCTGCACTTTTTCGCCCGCAATCTCAATCTCTACCAAAAGCACCGCATTACCGTAAAAGTCCTCTTCAATCAAAAACGGGTACCGCTCCCATCGCTCCGCCTCAGCCGGCTGAAACTGCTCATCGCCGGAAAACTCGACCTCTTTTCCAACGCTGTCGAACATAACGTATTTGAACTGCCGCAGCGCAGGCACCCCTAAAATAATGGAATCGTCCTTCGCAATCGACACCCCAAACACCTGAAGCTCTATACGCCGCTCTAAATAAAAACCCGCCAAATCCAGCAAGCTCGTCCGTCCTATCTGCAATTGAGGAACGTAACAGAATCCCAAACCGTAATCAGCTAATCCCGTATCGTACGTCCCCGCCGGGCAAATCGCCAGGTTATTATCGAGAACGTGTATGTCTTTAACGAAGACCGCTTGTGTCGCTCCCGTATCTAATACGACCGGATACCTGTTCTCTCCTATTTTTCCTTCGACCACCATAAACCCTGCCGTATTATAAAGCCCGTGGTATTTGACCCGGCAGTGACTGCCCCGTTCGACCCCACCTGCCGCCTCCGACCCTGTCCCCGTCCCATCGTCAAGCTGCGCAATCTGTATAGGATGGCCCACATCGTTCGGATCCATCAAGCGCACACCGGGTTTATTTTCGAGATGTTCGGTATTTACCAGCGCATAGCTGACAGGGTAAATCGAGCACCCCGCCGACAGCAGTAAAGCCACCGGCAGAACTAATAACCTCCCCCACATCGAAACTCCCCCTCCGAGAGAACATTACGAATAATGTTTTGATTATTGACGATTGGAAAAGACGCCGAGAGCAATCAGCAGAAAATAATCAATAATCAATAATAAATATCAAATAGTAAATAATAAATAGTGTAGGCGGTTCCGTGGGGGGCGGGGGGGGGGGGGGGGGGGGGGGGGGGGGGGGGGGGGGGGGG
>CAYONQ010000104.1:0-7436 GCA_964405375.1 uncultured Pirellulales bacterium | reverse complement strand
AGCGGGACGAGCGACGAACGACGCTCAAACTGGCCCGTTTCGAAGAAACGGTCAGTTTGAGTAAGTAACGCCTTCGGGCAGGAGAAAGAACCTATACCCGAACAGATACTATGGCCGAGATTAAAATGGTTGTTGGCCTGGGAAATCCGGGCAGAAAATACGCTCGCACGCGACACAACATCGGCTTTCAGGTAATAGATTCGCTGGCAGAGACACTAAAGACAAAGATAAGAAAGAGAAAATTCGGCGCCCGGTTCGGAATGAGTGAATTTGAAGATAAAAACTTAATACTGTTAAAACCCTGGCAGTTTGTCAATCAAAGTGGACAGGCCGTTGCGACCACGGTGGGTTTTTATCGGCTTGCGTTAAGTAACCTGCTTGTAATAATCGACGATATGGCGCTATCACCCGGCAGAATCCGGCTTAGACCAAAGGGCTCCGCCGGCGGCCACAACGGATTAGCCGATATTATAGAAAAGCTCGCCAGCGAAAATGTGGCACGCCTGAGAATCGGAATCGGACAAAGCGGCAGGCAACAAGCTTACGATTACGTGCTTGATAAGCCGACCGACAACGAAAAAATGTCGCTGGATGAGGCCATTGAAAAAGCAAGAGATGCCGCAATCTGCTGGCTGCAATACGGTATCCAGACCGCTATGAATAAGTTTAATAACGAATGAACAAATTATAGTAAAAACAAGCGGTACATGAAAATAAGGAGGTAATTGGCTTGAAAACTGTCCTTAAGAAACTATACGAGGGAATGTTTCTCGTTGATTCGGCCAAAGCAGCGGCAAACTGGGACGCCGTTATCACAACTATCAAAAATATATTAGAGAAAGCCAAGGCCGATATTATCTCAATAAGAAAGTGGGATGAACGAAGACTTGCCTACGAAATTAAAGGAAAAAGCAGAGGAACTTATGTCCTCTGTTACTTTAAGTCTGACGGTGAGAAAATTCGGGGTATTGAAAGAGATGTTCAGCTCTCAGAGCAAATTTTACGTGTTTTGATTCTCAGTGCCGAGCATATGACACAGGAAGATATTGAAAAAACCACATCCACGATTCAGCCCGAGAAAAGCGAGCGAAAAGCTGTTGGGAAAGCAACAGAAAACGCCGAGGCAACCACGGACAAGGCCGAGCCACAGCAGCCGGCCGCTCAACACGAAGCGGCCGCTGAGCAAGCGCTTGAAGCCACGCAGTTGAAACAGTCTGCCCCACGGCAGCCCGATGAACAACCTTCGCCAACGCCGGAACCCGCAGCGGCAAAGCCAGACCAACCAGAGCAACCGCAGCAGGCCGAGGCAAAAGACCCGCAACAGCCAAAGCCCCGGCAGGAAGAAACCAATGCTGAAATGACTTCATAGCCGGCAAACTATGAACCATAAGAGAGGAGTTTCAATATGGCTAATTTTAATAAGGTTTTGCTGATAGGCAACCTGACTCGTGACCCGCAGTTGTCATATACGCCGAACCAAACGGCCGTGGTTGACTTTGGGCTGGCGACAAACCGCAGGTGGACGGGTCAGGACGGCAGTCGCAGGGAAGAGACCTGCTTTGTGGATTGCAGGGCATTCGGTCGGCTGGCTGAGAATATAAACAAGTACCTAAACAAGGGCCGACCCCTGTTTGTGGAAGGAAGACTGACCTTCGATACCTGGACCGCTCAGGACGGAACGAAGCGCAGCAGACATAGAGTTACAGTTGAAAACTTTCAGTTTCTCCCCGCAGGCGGCCCGGCTTCGGGTGATGCAAGCTATGACCGGACAAGTTCACAAGTACAACCGGATGTCAAGCAAAGCGACCGGGAAGACTCGGCAGCAGAACCGCAGCAGGATAGTACGGATGATATACCGTTTTAATGTCGTGATGCGTAGCGAATGTTGGTTATCGCACAAGAAACTTAACACCGCACGCCTCACAAACCTAAACGGCTCGTAATAATCGAAATACGGTTAGACAGGTGAAAAATGAAAACAGCAGGAAAAGGTAATTATAGTAGAAGAAAATCAGCCGTTTCAAATACCCGTCAGCCCCGCAGAACGACGGGTGGCCTGCGGGGTGAACAGACGCAATGTCGTTTTTGCAGGAGAGGCGACAAATATATTGACTACAAAGACATCGAGACCCTCCAGCGGCTCTTAACTAATCGTGGCAAAATATATTCACGAAAACGAAGCGGCAATTGTGCCGGCTGCCAAAGAAAGGTCAAAAGGGCCATTAAACGCGCCAGGTATATGGCGCTGCTGCCGTTTACCGCTTAAAGTTATGAAGCGCGAAGCATGAAGCGGGCTACGAGATACGAGGGATGAGGTATGAACCCCCTTGGAAGTTTTATAATGGGGGACGACAGATACGAAGAGGATAAAATGATGCGAAAACGAGAAACTTCTGCCGTAAGGCATCCTGTGGACAACAAGACAGACGCTCCCAGCGGGATGAAGGTTTTGCTTTGTGAGGACGTCGAGAAGCTGGGCTGGCTGGGGGACGTTGTTGAAGTAACAACGGGATATGCCAGAAACTACCTGCTGCCGCAGAGCCTAGCCAAACCGGCGACCGAGGCGAATATAAAGGCAATTGCGCAAGAAAAAGCCAGACGCACAGAGCAGAGACGCCTGGATAAAACACGACTTGAGGCGGCAGCAAAAGCAGTGCAATCAGCCGAGGCCGTTATCGCCGCCAAAGCGAACGTCCAGGGACACCTGTTCGGCTCCGTCACCGCCCGGCAGATAGCTGACAACCTGCAACAGCAGGGATTTCAGGTCAAAGAGAGAAATGTGCAGTTACCTGAACACATAAAGCAGGTAGGAACCCATCAGCTAACCCTTGAATTCGATGAGGATTTAACAGCAACCATTAACGTAGTCGTCGTAGCAGAGCAAGAGGCGGTGAATGAATCAGCCGACGAGGAAAAACGAAAATAAGCCCCGGCGCGCTAACGAACAAAATAAAACCGGCGCCAGTGATGTGTTGACGGCACGTAGTATGCCTGAATCGCTGGCGGCAGAGGCGGCCGTGCTCGGCTCGATGATAATCGACCCCCAATGCACCAGTGAGGTCGTCGAACAACTCAATGCCGATGCCTTCTATCGACTCGAACATAAAATGATGTTTGACGCCCTCGTTACCCTCTATGAGAAAAACAGGGGTGAGGGTATGGATGCGGTGCTGCTGCGGGACGAGCTGCAGAAACGAAACCAGCTCGAGGAAATCGGCGGCGTAGAATATATTGCAAAAATTATGGAGGCGGTGCCTTCCTCGGCAAATGTAATGTATTACGCCGGAATCATCAAAGATAAACAGCTTTTGCGAGAGGTTATCACCGCCGCCGGTGACATCTTAGAGATGGCATACGACGAAAGGGGCGAGCCGGCTGAAAAACTCGACGAGGCAGAGCGAAAAATCTTCGCCGTTACGGATAAGAATATAAGCAGCTCCGCTTCTGAATTAAAAAACCTGGTTATCCGCGCCTATGAGCTTATAGACAAGCGCGAAGGAAAAATCGTTACAGGGCTGGCGACCGGCTACTATCAGCTCGACGAGTTGACCTGCGGCCTGCAGCCCGGCGAAATGATAATTATTGCCGGAAGACCCAGTATGGGCAAGACCAGCTTGGCATTAAACATCGCCGAGCATATCGGCGCCGCCGAGAGAGCTCCGGTTGCAATATTTTCGCTGGAGACAAGCAAGCAGCAGTTGGCCGAGAGATTCTTATGCAGCATCAGTGAAATCGACAGCCAAAAGGTCAGAAAGGGAATGCTCGATACAGACGATTACGAGAAGCTGCGGGACGCCTGTGGAGAACTCTCTGAGGCGCCGATTTATATCGACGATACCTCGACACTAACTCCGCTGGAGCTTCGTGCAAAGGCGCGACGGCTGAAAAGCCAGCACAACATAAAATGTATCATCGTGGATTATCTGCAGTTGATGCATTCGGGCAGGAGCAGGGTTGAGTCGCGCCAGCAGGAGATAACGGAGATTTCAAGATACATCAAGGCGCTGGCAAGAGAGCTCAACATCCCTGTTGTGGTTCTGAGCCAGTTGAATCGGTCGCCGGAGGGCAGGGAAGGCCACCGCCCCAGGATGAGCGACCTCCGCGAAAGCGGAAGTATTGAGCAGGACGCCGATGTCGTGATGCTCCTGCACCGAGAAGACTACTACCATCGCGGAGAAAAGGATTACGAGCCGAGTAATAAGGCCGAGTTGATAATAGCCAAACAGCGCAACGGCCCGACCGGAAGTGTGGAACTGGTATTCAGAGAAAAAATTACACGCTTTGAAAATGCCTCACATATTGAGCAGCCTGCCGAGGGTGCGGTGCCGTTTTAATCCTGTTAGCTCTGCCACAGGTAGAAATTACGACAGGGCATACACAATACGAAAAAAAGAGAGAGAAAAGTGAGAAAACCTTGTTTCGGCTTTTACATTTTAATTCTTTGCTTTTTTGTTGCTTCTTCGCAGGCAGCAACGCAAATGCCTGATGCCCGGTACGAGATAGGCGCCATCCGGACAGTGGGTAACCGCAGTATAAGCGAAAAACAGATATTGTCGCGGGTTGTCAGCAGGGTAGGCGATCTGTTTGACCCGGCGGTGGCCGCTGAAGACACCAAACGCATAGCTGAATTGGACGGCGTCGAATACAGTTATTACAATACCGCCGTCGTCGAAGACAAAATTCAGCTCACATTTGCCGTCGTCGAAAAAAATATCGTCAGGTCGATTACTTTCATCGGCAACAAAAAACTAAAAAACGCCACCCTCCGCAAAAAGCTGAACCTCAAGACAGGTGATTACCTTGACCCCGTTCTGGCCGAAGTGGGCAGAAGAGCAATTGCCGAGGCGTACCAGAAGAATGGATTTGCGCTCGCTCAAGTGGCTCTTGACAGCCAGAAGTTATCATACGGCGAGCTTGTCTATACGATTGATGAAGGACCACGGGTCAGGATAGAGAACGTCGCCTTCAGCGGAAATAAGGCCATAAAAACCACAGCACTTAGAAGGACCATAAAAACCAGGAAAAAGAAATTCCTCTTCTGGCCGAGATACTACACCGAAGAGGACATAACCAGAGATATAACGAAGCTGCAAAATATCTATAGCAGGAAGGGTTATCTCGACGCCGACATAACATTAGAACGGCAATTCAACGAAGATAAAACCAAAGTCCGCCTTACTTTCGTGATTGATGAGGGGGCGGTTTATACCGTTGACGAAATTGTCTTTGCAGGCAATACGCACTTCGATGAAAAAAAAATGCGGCAGGAGCTGAAATTAAAACAGGATGAGGTCTATATTGAACAGAAGGCCGACTCGGACGTTAAACATCTGCTCAAACTTTACCGCGAGAACGGCTTTGTTGACGCAAAGGTCGAACAAAAACGCAAGTTTGTCTCTAAAAGCACCGTAGATGTTGAATTTGAAATAATGGAAGGACAGCGCTTTCGAATCGGCCGAATCGACATAACAGGCAACGAACAAACACAGGACAAGGTCGTCCGCCGGGTGCTGGACGAATACGATTTTCTCCCCGGGCGGTGGTACAACGCCGATATGGCCAGAGGGGACGGGACCGGCCAATTGGAAAAAATCGTCAGGAGAATGACGCTGACCGAGTCGGCAACTATTACGCCCAGCGGCAAGCTGCCAGACCAAAAGGATGCGCAGGTCAGCATTATCGAGGGTCAAACCGGAATGGTGATGGTCGGGGCAGGCGTAGCCAGCGACAGCGGCGTTATAGGGCAGATGGTTTTTGAGCAGAGAAACTTCGACATCAAAGATTGGCCGGAAAACTTCACAGAGTTTATCACAGGACAGGCATTCAAAGGAGCTGGACAGGACCTGAGAATCGCACTCGAGCCGGGCACAGAAGTCAGCCAGTATTCAATCAGCTTCACCGAGCCCTACTTCAAGGACAAGCCGATGTCGCTGGACGTAATTGGCTCAAGCTGGGAAAGATGGTTCGAAAGCTATGACGAAGGAAGAACAAAGGGATACGTCGGCTTTGAGAAGCGGTATAAAGACCGCTGGCGAAGAAGCATCGGCTTCAGACTGGAAAACGTTGAGGTCGATTCCCTCGATACCGACGCCCCCCAGGAAATTATCGATGTTAAAGGAGATAATACTCTTGCGTCGGTTGCGCTTGGTATCAGCAAAGACCTTACCGATGACAGATTTAATCCGAGCATGGGTTACACTTTTACCGCAGGCTACGAACAAGCCGCTGGCGACCACACCTTCGGGATATTGAGCGGAACCTACAGACGATACAAAACACTTCACGAAGACCTCGCCGAGCGAAAAACCATCTTAGCTACAAAGCTGCACGCCGCTACCGCAATAGGTGATGCGCCGCCCTTTGAAAAGTTTTATGCCGGCGGGATGGGCAGCATCAGGGGCTTTGACTACCGGGGCGTAAGCACCAGGGGACTTCAAACAAATGTCCCTGCCCCAAAACGAAAAGACCCCATAGGTAGCGACTGGATATTCCTGGCCAATGCCGAGGTAACCGTGCCTCTGGTGGGTGAAAGTCTTGCGGCACTATTTTTCGTCGATAGTGGCACCATCGATTCGGGCGGCTACCGGGCCGCAGTGGGAACAGGAATACAGATAATGATTCCACAGTGGTTCGGGCCCGTGCCGATGAGGTTTGAATTTGCCGCCCCCTTTATGAAGGACGATGACGACGAAACGCAGGTCTTCAGCTTCTCCGTGGGGCGACTGTTTTAATAAAGTTAAGAACTAAAAGAGATAAGTCGGGAAAGGACAGTTTATGAAAACTAAAGTAGTGATTTTGAGTTGCTTGATAGGCGCCGTTGCTCTGTCTGTGGCCTATGAGTCCGGCTGGGCAAAATCAAATCCGGAAGCTGACGTGCCGGCCTCGAAAATAGGTATCGTCAATGTCAGGAAAATCTTTCAGGACTGTAAGAAAATAGCCAACTACAGGCAGGAGGTCATCACCGAAAGAAACAAGGTCGAAGCTGAGCTGGAAAAGCTCGCCAGAGAAATCGAGGCGGAAAGTGCCGGCTTGAAAACGCTAAAGCAAGGAAGCGACGACCACCTAAAACTGATGAAACAGCTTCTCGCAAAGCAGGCAAATTCGCAGGCACAGCAAAATTTCTACGAGCAGCAAATGACGCTAAAGGAACAAAGGATGATAGAGCAGCTTTACGAAGACATCCTGCGCGAAACCACCAAAGTGGCAGAGCAGAAGAATTTAATTATGGTACTCACAAAGGATGAAATCGAGTTTCCTGCGTTAAGTCTTAACGATGCTATGATGACCGTTAGAACGAATAAACTGCTGTATAGCGACGGCTGTCTGGATATTACCGATGAGGTGATGGCGCTGCTGGACGCCGGTAACTGATAACCGGTAATTACTCAAACTGACCGATTAAGGAAATTTTAATGGTAATGATTATCAAACAAAAA
>CAYONQ010000103.1:0-7516 GCA_964405375.1 uncultured Pirellulales bacterium | reverse complement strand
GAGCGCTTGCATGGCATGCAAGAGGTCGTGGGTTCGAATCCCATTGGCTCCACTGCCCGCAAACCCAGCGCAGGCTTAATTTTTACAAAATCTCAATATATTTGTTGCATCCGGTTGTCCAGTTGTTTATCATAACGTTCTTTCAAATGTTCTAAATATTGAGGATTTAATGTTCTTTTTTGGAGGTACTGAAAGATGAGATTTGTAAGATTTATTTTGGTGTTTGTAATGCTTTCTGCAATCTTCCTGACACCCGCCGTCGCACAAATGCATCTCGCCGACGGCACTCGTACCGGCCGCGGCGGCAATAGACTGATGTCGGCAAAATCCGAGCCGGGCAAGCAACTGCATCAGCCCGAAAAAAGGTTCAGCAAAAAGGCAATAACGCCGGACGCTGAAATGTCAGAAGCCGATTGGCAGGATGCGCAGACCGTTACCTCGTTTGCCGGTGAGAGCGGCGAAAAAGACCAGACAACAGTAAAAGTGCTTTTCGACGACAATAACATTTATCTATTCTGGACTGTTTACGAAGAGAAGACAATCACCGCTGAAGCAAAAGAAGAGGATATGGTTATCACATCAGACGACTATGTGCAAATCAATCTCAAGCCCTGGCTGCCTGACGATATAAAGTATGCGCGCGATTATTATTACTCAATCGCAGTCAATCCTGCCGGTGCCGTGTGGGATGCTTATTTCGACCCTTATTTAGGCGGTTTCTTTTTCTCATCGTGGGACTCTCATATCGAGGTTGCTACCTCTCAGGAAGAAAATAAATGGTTTGCGGAGATGATTATACCCTTCTCCGGCCTGGACCATTCCTCAGACCCCGGCAGGAAATGGAACCTGGACTTCCGGCACGCAAGCAAAATAGACGAAAACAAACCGGCAAGATTTTATACGCCCGAGATTGGTGTTACTGTTGAGCAGGGTATTATGGTAAGGCGGAAAAACCTTGTGGACTATTACTGGACTCGGCCGGAATTTATGCAGGAGGCCAAGCCCGAAAAAGGCACCAAGAAAGCAGATTCAGTCAGCGCTGTCACAGTAGATAGAATTCCCGTTGTAGATGGCAGGCCGGATACTGGTTTGTGGTCGGCTGCAAAAGTCATCGAAATCAATCATACCGACAGAATGGGAAAGCTTCTTAAAGCTAACGCTGCCAGGGCAAAGGCCGCTGCCACCGGTGATTTTCTGTGCTTTAATCTCGAAGCCGACGGTGCAAAAGTCGAGAAAGAGTCGGCTGACACCGCCGCAGACCACGGAATGGCCGCCCAAACGAAAGGCGTCAATGGCGTATATATGGATACCACCCTTATTGCAAATGAGTGTTTCTGGATAATACTTCAGCCGCGAAAGCCCGACGCTGATAATCTTCATTTGCCTTATTACCTGATTAAGGTCAACAGCAACGGCAAGATAGACGGTACCCGCTATGACCGATTTGGCGCACCGGACCGAAGCTGGGAACCCCACGCACAGATCGACATTTACGATACCGCCGCCGGCTGGGGCGCCGAGGTGAGTGTTGCCATAAGTTCCTTTGACCTGCCGGCCGGCTGTGTCAACAACTGGGGTTTCAACCTGTTCCGCAACCGGATGCTGGATGGACAATCACAGCAAAACTCGGAATTGCAGACCTGGCTTTATACCGCCACCGACTTTCTCAATCCTGATATCTTCGGAACGCTGACGGATATTATCATAAATGGTGCCGATGCCATCCGTCCCGGCCTCGAGCGTAAAGTGGCACAACTGCGAGAAAAAATAGATTCTTATAGCTTGAAGCATAAAAAACTTGCGAAAAAGTTATCCGAGCAGCTCGGCAAAGTGGAACTTAAAACGTCTAAAGACCTCTTCGCCGCTGAACAATCGTTAGAGCAGATAGACAATACGCTCGGTGTTATTGACACAAAGGAACATTACGATGCCCACCCCCATCCCGCAAAAGGCGGATATGCGCTATTGGATGTGCAGTTCATTGGTGATAAGGGCTGGGCTGTCGGTGCAATGGGCACGATATTGCGCAGCGAAGACGGCGGCAAAACGTGGCAGTCAGTGGATATTGACACCGATGCCGACCTCTATCGTGTATTCTTTGTCAATGAGCAGAAGGGCTGGGCCGCAGGCGGCCGAATTAGAATGGCGCCGACTAACGACCAGATGCGGCACGATGAGCGGGGCGGCTACGGCTATATCTTCCATACCGCCGACGGCGGAAAAACCTGGAAATGTCAATATGGCCAGCGGGGCAGGCATCTATTCGGATTATATTTCAAAGACGAAAATACCGGTTACACCTGCGGCGAAAGGGGTATCCTGCTGAAGACAGAGAACGGCGGTGAATACTGGAAAGAATGCCCGACGACCGGCACAAAAAGATGGCTTTACGGCATCACCTTTACAGATAAGCTCAACGGTTTTATCGTCGGTGAGTCGGAAACAGTTCTCAAAACGACCGATGGCGCAAAAAGCTGGGTAAAAGTCCCCGCCCCCGCCGATAGGCAGTTTTATGGATTCAGACCATTTTACAGGGACATCACCTTCAACGGTTCCACCGGCTGTATTGTCGGACAGAACGGAACAATCCTCATCTCCAGTGATGGCGGCCAGACATGGCTGCCAAAGGCTACCTTTTTTGATGCGACAACGCGAGAATTCCTTGACCTTACCAGTGTCTGGTTTGTAACTGAAAAACTCGGCTTTGCGGTGGGTGAGCTTGGCACAAAACTAATGGTAACCGAAGACGGTGGTAAAAGCTGGACCTTAAGGCCGGTAGAGAATACAGACTGGCTGCGTGCTGTGTGGGCTGAGGCTGACGGAAAGGTAGTGTTAGTCGGCGAACGCGAACAGGTGCTGATTTCAAAGGACAGAGGGTTCAATTGGAATAAAATTCGGTCAGATAAGCCCAAAACAGACATACTAATTTTGACAGCCCACGGCGACGACTCTCCCATCCGGCTGGGCTCACTTATGGTCCACTATGGCATCAACGAAGGAAAGAATATAGTGGATATCGAGGTGATACGCGATACCCACAGTATCGAATATCACGGTGAAATCTATAATCTGGAGCACCACCGGGACATCAGGATGTCCGGTGTGCGCACAACAACCTATTTCGATGAGTTCGAGAACGGCAATAACGGCTGTGACTATTACCATTTGACAACTCGGCTGTGGGAAAGCGAAGACAATGCGGCTCGCCATATAGTTGCTGCCATTCGCGCCTATCGGCCGGATATAGTGATTACGCACGACCCCGTATATGGCGAGTATGACAAGCCCGGACACAAGCTCTCCGGCAGGGCTGGCCTGCGGGCGTTTGACACCGCCGGCGGCCAGACAGACCACTGGCCCGAATTGACCCGATTGGCACTGCCACCCTGGCAGCCTAAAAAGTTCTATTGTTTAGCAAGTGAATCATTCCCACCAACCATTGACGTCAGGCCTATGGCAAAAATCCCCTTAAAGGGCACGAAAGGGACCTGCTGGGATTACGCCGAATATGTAATGTGTGTCTTCCAGAGCCAGGGTATTCATCACGTAAGCGACGGCGACCTCTGTCTCGTTAGGTCGCTGGTGGCCGGGCCGGAAAAGGAAACCTCTATCTTTGACGGCCTGTGATAATCGTCGTAACATCGTGATTTGCAATTAAAGAAAATGCCCTTATAAGTTATTTTGCTTATAAGGGCCTTTTCTTATTGGGCGGTACTGGACTTGAACCAGTGACCTCCTGCGTGTCGAGCAGGCGCTCTATCCAGCTGAGCTAACCGCCCTGAAGACAATTGAAGATTATAAGTGGAAAATTGAAAATTGCAAATGGAAAAGTGAAAATTCAGTCCAGAACCTTCCTGACAACCGCAGCAGCCGAAAGCGTTTGCTGGGCATTGCCGCTTTCGACCGTTATAGAAATCTGAACACTTTTGACATCTCCCGTCGGCGTATCGTTGTCCTTTTCGAAAGTCATATCGGTAACGTTATCACAGAGCACATAATCGGCTGAAGCACCGTGGTCGTAAAGGTACAGCGTATTGTCCGCAGCGTCGTAATGGTATGTTATCTCCGAGCCGTCGGCGCACAGCAATTTACAGCTATCGCTGCTTAAGTCGTTAGGGTCAACCAAGCCGGTGCGAATCTGACTGACCATTCGAGACAGCGCCTGCCGGGCGATATTGATTGCCTTGAAGCTATCTTCATTCTCGCGGTAATTTATAACCGATGCGTTAAAGACCACCGCCACCGCCGCAAGAAGCAGCGCCGTTATCGCCAAAGCAATCAGCATCTCCACAATGGTAAAACCAGTTCCGTATCTCATATCTCGCATTTCACGCCCCGGGTTTGCCCCCTGATTAGTATCGGGCCCTAATCCAGCTCGCCGAGCTGATTTCCTTGGAGTTTAAAAGAACCCTGACAGTTACTCTAACGAAAGAGCTGCCGTGGTCGGGGGCAACCTGCTCAAAATCCGATGCGCTGACATTCTCAACCGTAATCTGCTGGCTGAATCCGGCAAAATTGCTCAGCGGCACTCTGTTGGAACTAATTGGCGGCGAAAAGCTTGCCCCATCAAAATCGTCCAGGTCATCATAATTGGCCAGAGCGGCCTCTTCGGGCCCAAAAAAGCCGTCGCCGGTATCCGGGTCAACCACCGCCAGCAGCGTAGTAAGCTCTCTTATCTGTTCGATGAGAAACTCAGCGGTTGATAAATCCGTCCCCGCACCGGTTGCCCTTGTGAATGAGCTGTTGGCAGCAACCAGGGATGCAATTGCAATACCCACTAATACTATCGCCATCAACACCTCAATAAATGTAAAACCATTTTCGTGTCTCGTGTTTCGCATCTCGTATCTCGTATTTCGTATCTCGTGTCCCGTGGTTCGCAATACGATTCACGAGATACTAATTTATTTGCCGGTAATGGCACTGGACATCTTAAATATAGGCAGAATAATACTCATCGCTATAAAACCGACCAGAAAACCCATCAAAACTATCATTATTGGCTCTATCATCGACGTTACCGTCTTGATAACTGTTTTGAGCTCTCTCGCATAATAACTGGAGACGTCTCTCAGCACGTCGCTCATTGCGCCTGAGTCCTCGCCGCTTTTTATCATTTGCACCACATCGGGCGGCATCAGACTGTACCGGTTCAGACTCGATGCGATTTTTTTGCCCTGACGAACGTTCTCATAGACGCCAAGCCACATATCCTTATAGAGAACGTTGCCCGCTATCTGGGCCGTTATTGAAATGGTGTTCAGAATCGGCACTCCAGCTTTTGTCAACACCCCCATTGTGTGCAAGCTCCTTGTTATGTAGAGACTACGGCACAGCGTCCTTATCAAAGGCACGGTCAGTTTTGTCTTGTCCCACCACAGCCGACCAATACTCGTATTAATAAAATACAAAAACCCCCATATAAGCCCGCCGATAGCCGGCAGAATAAAATACCACCAGCTACGAAGAAACGCACTTGTCGCCATCAGAATCTTGGTCGGCGCAGGCAAAAGATGTTCCTTGCCCGCAAATATCGCCGTAAACCTCGGCAGGACAAAACACAGCAGGAAAATGGTTACCGATACCGCCATAACCGCTATGATAATCGGATAAACCATAGCGCCTTTAACCTGCGAACGCGTCTCGGCCTCCTGGTCCAGATACTCCGCCAATTTCTGCAGCATATCGCTTAAAGAGCCGCTGACCTCTGCTGCACCCACCATGTTTATATAGAGACTGCCGAACACGTCAAAGTGCTCGCCGAGCGCCTGCGAAAAGCTCTTGCCACCCTCGATTTGCACTTTTAAATCGGCGATTATCGCCGCAAATTTCCGGTTGTCATTCTGTGCCGCTATCGATTCGAGGCAATCCGTCAAGCTTATACCGGCCCGGACCATAACCGACAATTGATTTGTAAAATTCAGAATATCCTTTCTGCTTGGCCCGAACTCGACCCTAAACTTTCTCACCCTTCCCAGGGCACCTTCCTGTTTGCTTCCGGACGAATGCTTCGCCTGTCCTGCAACAGCAGGCCGTCTGCTCTGTGCTTGAGTTCGCTGCTGTTTCTCCGCGACGGCTGTCCCACTTCCGTAATCTTCCGAAGAGTTTTCGAGCATATGTTTATACCTTTCTTATCGTATTTCGCTTCATGCTTTACCAGACGCATACTCAGCCGTCCGGACAACTCCAGCATCCTTCATAGGTGTAAGCACCTTGTCCATCTTGCCGGGATTGCTCGACCGCCCGATGGCCTCTTCCCTGTCTATATAACCTTTGAAATACATATCGGTGATGCTGTTGTCCATATTCTGCATACCGACCTTGCGGGAAGTCTCAATAATATTGGGTATCTCGTAAATCCTGTTCTCACGAATGCAATTTCTCACTGCAGAGGTACACAGCAAAATCTCGGTGCACGGTACCATCCCCGGCTTGTCTATCCGCCTGAACAGCGTCTGCGATATGACCGCCTGCAGCGTATTGGCCAGCATCGTGCGAATCTGATTCTGTTGGTTTGCCGGATAAATATCTATAATACGCTCGATAGTCTGGGGGGCGTTAATCGTGTGAAGCGTACTAAAGACGAGATGTCCTGTCTCGGCAGCGGTAATTGTCGAGCTCGTGGTCTCCAGGTCCCGCATTTCACCGACCATAATGATATCAGGGTCCTGTCGTAACACGTGCCGCAGCCCCGATGCAAACTCCGGACAATCGGAACCGATTTCACGCTGCTCTATCATACTCGCATCGTTATCCAGCACATACTCGACAGGGTCTTCCAGCGTGATTATACGCTTCTTTGCCTTTGTGTTTATCACCCCTACCATCGCAGCCAATGTCGTGCTTTTACCGGAGCCGGTATGGCCGGTCACCAAAACCAGCCCTCTCGGCAGCTCCGTCAGCTCTTTGGCTATTGACGGCAGGTTCAGCTCGTCTATTAAAGGAATCCGGTTCGGAATTACTCTGAACGAGATTGCAATCGTGTCGCGCTGATAGTGAGCATTGACGCGGAATCTGTGTCCGTCATCGATAGTTGTCGAGAAATCAAGGTCTCTATTCTGCTCAAACTTCTTGAACCTGTCCGGCCCGACCATAGCGAGAACCATTTCCTTCGCATCTTCATTACTGACCGCTTCAAAACCCATATCAATCAATTCCGTGTTTTTTCGGATTATCGGCGACATCCCAACGTTGATATGAACGTCGCTGGCCTCTTGCCCTATCGCCTCTGCCAGCACAGTTTTAACATTCATCATATCGTATTCTCCTTCTGTGGTTTTGAGTTATTAGCCGACTAAAAACTTAAAACTGTATCTACCCTAAGTTTTCGACGAAAACTTCCTGCTCGTTTCGGCCGTACACCTCGGTGACGCGCAGCACCTCCTCTATCGTTGTCAGGCCCTGCTTTACCTTGTTAATCCCATCGTCGAATAAACCGGCCCCTCCCTTTTCACGAAACGTACGCCGCATATTGTCAACAGTAGAGTCTTTGTTAATCATATCCCGAAATGCCTCA
>CAYONQ010000102.1:0-7669 GCA_964405375.1 uncultured Pirellulales bacterium | reverse complement strand
CCCCCCCCCCCCCCCCCCCCCCCCCCCCCCCCCCCCCCCCCCCCCCCCCCCGCGGTTGGGTTTCGAGTGCTCTGTTACAGAACAATTGATGGGGCCTGTTTGCCGGCAGAACGGTTACGTTGACCCAGGCGAAAGGGTCTGTTAAAGCAGATTCCTTAACTCAGCTACACAGGCTCTCTGTAAGTTCATAGGACGCCTTGTGCGGCAGAGTCCATAGCTCTGCCATAGGTAGGTGCGCTTGGAATGGCCGAGAGGTGTCTGCTTGTAATGAGAGAGGTGTTGTTGGGATGTTTAAGGGGATATGGGGCGGCAGGGAGAGATGTTTCACGTGGAACAAGGGGCAGAAGACAGAAGACAGAAGTCAGAAGGCAGAAGGCAGAAATCAGAGGGTAGAGGACAGAAGGCAGAAATCAGAGGGTAGAGGACAGAAGACAGAAGAAATAATGTTAGTTGTAAATATATCAAACACGATACTGGATGCTTGCAAAATTGGTGATTGGTGAATTGCCCCGCCCCAATTAGTCGTGAGCTAAGCTCAATTGGTGCGGGGTCTGCGCTTCGCTGCGAGTTTGGAAAGACTTGGTCCCCGCCAACGACCCCTGCCTAAGGCATGCTGGGGCAGGCATGCGGGGATCTCTGCTTCGCTTCGAATTGGGTTTGATTGGGTTTGTTTTTTGGGTGTTTGCGGAGCCGTTTGTTTTCATAACTCCTTGTGTAATCTTGACTTACGTTCATTTGAGCATTTAGCAAATTGGGTTTGTTTCGCATAATTTGTTATTTTTGATTGATTGAGTTTCAGCCACTAAGACGCCAAGACACGAAGTTAGAAGACAGAAGACAGAAATCAGAGGACAGAAGACGGAGGACATGTGAAATCCTAAGCTCTAAATCCCCGCAGGGCAGGCTAAACAAATTCGAAAATCAAGTTTTCAAATGCTTCAAACGGGGTTTAGTAGGTCATTTGACTGGGCCTGGGGGCGGGTTATGTTTATCTTCTGATAAACATAAAGGTATTTTAACATATTTTCGAACAAAAATCAAGGGAAAAGGCAAAAAATGCGCAGCATTTTCAGTTCGTAGTTCATAGTTCGTTGTTCGTTGAAGTTGGGAGTTTGGGGATAGCTCGCCGTAGGCGAATCTTCGATATTATATGGCCGGACACCTTTAATTGCCCTTAATAAGGATTAAAGTAAAGATGCGACCCCTACATCCTCCCCAATAGGGCAAACTACTCTAAACCATCGATCTACCATTCCTGACCCGTGTCAGGCGTCAACTCGGAAATGCCCTGGCGGCCCAGAAGCTTGTCCCATACGGAAGGGAATAAGCTGGTATGATTTTTTTAAATTCAGGCTTGCTAAGTGACCGATAATGAGTATACTTAGGTGGATTGCTGAGCCAAAGTAACACGGTATCCACAGTGCTGCACTGTGGGGCAGGAAGCGAATTCTAACTAAAGAATCTAAGATAACAGTGGGAGACTATGCCAGATCCAGTCCTATTCATTCGAGGCATTCCGCAACTGCCCTTTGAGCATCCAACGGCCAAGGCAGGGCTTGTGGATGACTTGAAGGCCATAATCGGTCTGTCGGATGGACAGCTCGCCGAGCTTCATAAGCATTTGACCGAAGCCAAGGGATTCCTCGACCCCAAGGCTTTGCTGGCAACGATACAGAGAGTTGTCGAAGACTCCAACGCGGCAGAAGTGGTGCGGAGGGTCCTTAGAAATATCGGTCCGTCCCAGGTTGAGCGGATGGTCACATTTTTGGAGGATGGGCGGGAAGAGGAGGACTTCCCCTTTGACCAGGCGAAGCTCGAACGCCTGAAGCAGATATTGAAGAATTTAATTCGGCCCTATCCATCTCTGGCCAGGTTCCAGAAGGCTGAGAGTCTGGCTAAAATTACTGGGCAGCAACTGGAAACAGTTGAGTTGATCTGTGACCTCAGGCCGATTTTCGACGAGAACCGGAAAAATGTCGAAGGGATGATGCCCTACACTCGGTTGCACATTGTCGCCACCGGTGAGGACGGCCTACCAAAGGCCTTCGAAGTAGAACTGACGCACCAACAGGTTATAGATCTGTTGGAGAAAGCAGAGAAGGCGAAGAGCAAGCTTGAGACCCTGCGTCAGTCTATCAAATCGTGGCTGCCCAGCGGGTTGCCCGATTTGCCATTGACCCGTATCCCTCGAAAGGAGTCGAGCCATGTCTGAAGCCCGCACAGCGATAACTCCCGACTCTAAATTCTTGCAGGAGATATTTCAGTGGTACGAGAAGGCCGACGCTTCAGTAACGAAGACGCAGAAATGGAGTTGGTGTTGGTACAATATTGAGAACCTTGCACAAGATCAGGTGATCATCAGAATTGACCAAGGTTCAAGAATAGACACTTATCGCGGGCTTCACATGGGAACTGACGAAGACAGCCAATCCGATTATACTTATGCTCTTTCTATCCGGTTGAGAACTGAAAAACTTCGTGATTTTCTGGATCTAGTGAAGCAGCGCGTCGATAAGAAGATCGATCTTGATTGGGAGTCTGATGAAAGTTTCGCCGATGAAGAGTCGGCGCGGTCTGTAGCGGTTGAGGAAAAAGTCGGTGGTCGAGCCGTTGACACCGCGACTGATGATGTTTGGCAATGGACTTCAGACCAACTCGCCTCGTCACTCCTGCATCCACAAGCAGAATCCGACATGCCTCACCTTCGGGAGATGATACTGTTTGCCGAGGACACCGGTTTCACCGTCGATCAGAGTAAGCAACTTGCTCCCTGGTTGTTAAGTTTTGCTCAAAAATACCGTGACAGTAATGATCCGCAAGACGAGGCCGCCGTCTGGTCGGCAATACGTACGGGAGCGTCAATGCTCACGCCGCATGATACCGATGGGTTGCGTGCGTTGCTGGAACCGCTACACTCTATCGAGACGAGTCTGGTTACAGTAAAGATGCTTGGTCGAATCTTCGAGGCCCAGCCTCCAGCAGACGTGGATGAGCATCAGGACCTGGCTGACGAGGTTTGTCAGATCGCAGAATCCCTGTTGGATCCTTATGCCATTACCGCAAGTCAAAGTGCCGCCATGGCACAGTTGGCTATCTATGCGCTTGTGGCCATGGCGAGCAGTAAAACACAACAGATTGTTGAGACCGTTCAGCAACTGGGTGTGACCTGGTTCACTCAACAGACACTTCGTGAGCTTTGCGAGCTTCGAAGCATTTGGTCAAGTCGTCCTGTTCCCGTTGCAGACCGACCTCAAGAATTGCTCTACAGAGCGATTCAGGCTCTCGAGTGAAAGAGGTTCACTTGTTTGCGGAGGAATAAATGCCCACCATTAATTTTGATCAAGGACCGCAGACATTATCACGTTATGATGTCGTGGGGCAGCGAGCCGAGGGGCAGATACGTTTTGTAAGACATGTGGGTTTGCTTGCCGAGGATAACAAATATCTCGAAATAGGCGGTGAAGCGAGGGTGCTTCATATGGGGCCACCGCTTGAGGAGGAAGGGACAATTGAAGTACACGTAGCCGGGCGCGTTCCGCTGACGAACGATGAGAGTAAAATAATTTCTACATGGTTTGAGAAAATTAAAGATGAGTATCATAGTATAAGCAGGAGAAGGCAATATGTCATTTGTCCCCCTTGGAAAGATCAACGTGATTCAAACAACCGTTCCCGCCGATACCGTCGATACAGTTGTGCTGGTTTTGTGCTTGATAGTCACCGTCAGGTAGACATTGAATTGTTGGATATTGACGAAAATGTGTTGCCAGCGGTAGATAGACAGACAATCGTATTAGCATACCCTGATGCCGAGGGGCATGCAAACCTTTTACTTGATTGGGGGCTTGAAGGTAATGGGCCGTGGAGGTTGGTACTTGCGGGGTATGTACTGCATGCATTGAACCGTCCGACAAATCAGATACGTCGGGAGCCATATCAGGCTAAAGAAGGCGACGAGCAATTTTGATCGCTCAACAACTGCCAACCCATTTTATCTGAGCTCAACCAAAGCTTTCGATTTTTTCCTTACGAATTTTATTTGTAAGTCTTTGTAAAATCTTCACGCGCTTTGCAAGGTATTCCAACTGTTTTTTGGTAATCTTGTAATCCTTCTTATAACGGGCATCAATGTAGGCCTTTTTCAATAATGTAAAGGCCTTGCGATGCGGCGCAGTATCCTGCGGAAAAACCTTTGCAAACTCAGTATAAATCCGCTCCCCGCACCAAAAGACGATAGGAATTTGTTTGGGACGGGGCAGGCAGGGCAGTTTCGATCGATTATTGATGAATGATGGTTGACTATTTGGGACTGGATCCCCTGCTGCGAAGCCAAGATAGCGGGTTCTCGGGGACTCAGGAGATGGTGTATGCCTTTTCCTGCCGGTCGATGTGGAAGCTGACGGGGAGGAATTTTTTTATTATTTCGATGTTCGTCAGGAGATGATTAGAGAGTTCGTTGGTGGTGTAAGAGCCGTTTTTCGCTATTGCCATATAGATTAAAAGCTGGTCGGCCAAGAAGCGGTCAACGACAGCGCTACTATCTAAGAAGTTTTTGGCGAGATTGAAGCACATTTGATCGCCTTGCGTTGCTCAGACCCTCCAGAAGGAAGAAATAAATGGAATTTACGGCTGCTTGCGGACAAATTAGTTGAACTGGAAATTGTGCCGGATATTTCACATGAAACGGTGCGACAGGCACTAAAAAAAATGTGTTAAAGCCGCATCTACATCAATGCTGGTGTATTCCTCCGGAAAATAGTTGCGAATTCGTGGCGGCAATGGAGGATATACTTGACGTATACCTGCAGCCTTATGACCCAAACCGACCGGTAGTGTGTATGGATGAGACAAGCAAACAACTTATAGCAGATATTCGTATTCCGATTGCTGCCAAACCGGGGCATCCACAACGATACGATGTAGAATATAAGCGGTGCGGCGTAACCAATATTTTCATGTTCACTGAGCCTTTGGGTGGATGGCGACGAGTCAGTGTTACCAATTATCGCAAACGACTGGATTGGGCTGAGCAGATACGGATTCTTCTGGAAGAAGATTACCCTGATGCAGAAGTGGTTGTGTTGGTTATGGACAATTTGAATACGCACAGTATTGGTTCTTTATATGAAGCTTTTGATCCTGCGAAAGCCAGAGAACTTGCCCGTCGTCTGGGGATTCATTATACTCCGAAACATGGCAGTTGGTTGAACATTGCCGAGATCGAGTTGAGTGTTTTGTCTCGTCAGTGTTTGGCCGAGCGAATCGGCAATATAAAGCGATTGGAAAAAGAAGTGGTGGTGTGGTCTGAAAAACGTAATACTAAAGAGGTAAAAGTGAACTGGCGTTTCACAACTGATGACGCACGGATAAAGCTGAAAAAATTGTATCCATCAATTGAATAGAGACAGAGCACTAGTACTGTAAAAAAAAAGCGTGGCGGTCTTGAAACCGCCACGCTTTACCGTCAATCATAAAACTTTGCTCAGCGCATCTCGTTACGGTGTTCCCAGCGGGTCAACATCGACATTGCCGTCAACATCATTGTCCAGAACAGCCTGAACGGTAGTATGGTCCCAGTAATTGAACTTTGCTTTCACAGAAGATGCGGTCTGGTTTATCAGGTCGTGCGGCGAACTACCTTGAATCGTGTTGTCACCAACGCTGGTGGCGGAACTGCCGTCGATAGTAACGCTGCCACCTCCAGCATCTACCTGGGCGGTGTTCTGAATCATAACTCCGCCGAGTGAGTAATTCTGTATATCATTGTGCTCAAGCCGCACCTTTGCGGACTCATAAGCATAGACGCCATACTTGCTGCCGCCGCTGAACGTGTTGTGCCGGATGATGGCATCGGTATAGCCGTAAACCCGGATACCACGCTGCGAGCCGCTACCCGCGGTGTTCTCCTCGACGTAAACGAGGTGACCGGGGCTGCCGCCGCTGTGTCTCAGGCCGTTAGAGCTGCCGCCGACATTACAGTGTCTTATCACATACTCGCCTGTCGCACCGGTGCAGCGGATGGGCTGTGTGCTGTCTGTGAAGCTGAGATTCCTGAACACAGCACGGCCGCCGTTGTTGACCATAACCGCCTTGTCCTCAGAGTAGCCGTAGGAGTTGTTGCGGATAATACAATCGAAGCACTCTAAGCCGCCGCCGTTCATACTCATCGCATCCTCGCAAATGACACCGACATTGCAGTTCTCTATCAGGTTACGGTTGCCACTTCGGATGTGAACACCTTCGGGGAACCGGTCGAAATCGAGGTTACGGAAGATGTTGTCGTTACCGTGAAACCGAATCAAGGCGTCCTGGCCTTCCGTCTGACTGCAGTCATCAGGGCCGTTGTAGTAGAACTTGACGTTCTTATCCTGGCCGTCAACGATGCAGTTGTTACCGAAGAAGTCCCGGTGATGGTTGACGTAAATGGTCTGGCTGGAGAAGCCGAACAGGATTCGCCCGCCGCCGGCTGTTTCGATGGCATCCACCGCATCATCCCACTGGGCCATATTGGGCTCGGTGATATTGTAGTCAGCATACGGGTAGTCGTTAAAGTCGTTCACGGTGATGTGGTTTGTCTTGGTCATACTGTCCGAGCCGCCGGGGCCGGTTACAGTTAACGTCACAGTGTACGTGCCGGCTGACGAATACTGGTGGTTCGGCGCCCTATCGGTGCTGGTCTGTGTGTCGCCAAACTCCCACAGATAGCTGGTAATATCGCCGGTTGCCTTGCTGACAAACTCCGGCCTGTAATAGATATCCCAGCCGCTTGTCGGTATCACCATGAAATTAGCAACGGGAGCCCCGAACGTATCCGTACTAAATGTCCATATCGGGCCTTTGCAGGGGACATTGGCGTCGTTGACCTCGTCTATACGCCAGTAATAAGCGGTGTCCACATCAAGGCCGCAGGGGTCAAAGCTGTTGACATCAAAGTTACCCTTATAGACGTTGGGGTCGCCCGGCCCGGTCGCCACCGGCCAGGAGTTATTGGCATCACTAACATCATTCAAATCGGTGCCGAAGTACACATCGTGCGAGTTCGCATCATCTGCAGGCGTCCAGCTAAGAACAACATTGCTGTCCACGTAGGTGGCTCCATTAGAAGGGTAAGGGCTCTTGGCCCAGCCGGCAGTACCGGCAATATCACCTATATCGGCCTCCGACAGTGCGCTATTGTAGATGCGCAGATCGTCCATTGTACCGTTAAACCAGGTAACCGCATTCTTTTTAACGCCTATTCTTACGGGCTCATCATTAACTATGCCAAAGGTCGCACTTTGTGCGGTGGTTCCCGCCGGAGAACCGTCTATGTAGAACTCGACGGTGCCCCCTTCAACCAAAGTAACAGCCGCATGGTCCCAGTCTCCGGCACCCACAGTAGTAGTTGATTCATAATACACAAAGTCAGTACCTGTACTGGTTTGATGTACCAACCTCAACTTACCGCCTGCGACCATCATGAATAAATAATTTCCCGGAAAGTTATCTGCCGCCACACCGCTGGGCTGTTTGCCCGCAATAGTAACAGCGGCGGCGGTGCTATTCAGCTTCACCCAGGCGGCAATAGTAAGGTTACTATCGACGTCAAGACTGTCATCGGTATCCGGAACATTAACGTAATCGCCGACGGCATCGAAATCAAGTGCGTAACTCCCCTCTTTGCCGGCAA
>CAYONQ010000101.1:0-7787 GCA_964405375.1 uncultured Pirellulales bacterium | reverse complement strand
TTTTTGTTTGATAATCATTACCATTAAAATTTCCTTAATCGGTCAGTTTGAGTAACCTTAAAAGTGTGCTTTGCAATTATTCTGGGATTACTAACAGCCGGAACGCTCCTGTTAGAGATCTACAAGTCAGGTACAAACACAACAAAAGTCGAAACAACTTTATTTGGAGCACTTCAGTTCATATTCTCAATTGGATTTGCATGGCTCATAGCTACTATTGTATCAGAGAAAGAGTTCCTTCGCAGTCAAAAACACTTTGCAATCGCTGCTTTTAGAAGAATTAAGGAAATTGAAAAAGCTGTACAACGTTTACTTTTGCGCACCTCGGAAAGGCAAGATAACGCTTCAGAAGATACTATACAAGAACTCAAGGTAATTCGCGAGATAAGTATGGGTATCAGCGAAACGATTAAATCCTCGATCGCAGACTGGGCAGACATTATTGGTGAAGAACTAGAAACCATTCATGAAATAGAAGAACTAAAAATCGAGCAGGAAGCAGTTATTTCTGATTCTTTGCCAAACGACAAGCAAGATATTGAGAAAATTAAAGCAGATTTGAAAAGAAATGAAGAAAAGCTAACCGACCTTATAAAATCGCTTCCCCATTCCCTTCAAACAATCACCAAACCATCGCATGACTATGAAGAGTCAGTCAACAGATGCGCCCTTACCCTTCGCAAGGAAATAGAAGAAAAAGGATTTGTAAAGCTCCACGGATTTTCTGCCCCTGCTTTTGGAAGAGACATATGGGATTTTTCAGAAGGCGATAGACTTTTCGTCAGCATAGACGATCTACCTCCTAGTCGTATAGGAGTTTTGGTTGTGAAAGACCACAAACAAAAAAAGGTAGGGATGATTACAAATCATCTGGAGCTTCCTTATACCTGCGGTGTTAAAGCTATTACAAAAGCGCTCGGTAAATCCAACTTTGAAATAGAAATTACTCGTATTTCTAAGAAAGCCGCGCGTTCTGAACGCCACTATTTTGAAGCTAAAACAGTCGACTAACCACCCTACGACTTAAGACCATTTTCTCACAACTGCTCTAAAATCTGTGTAACCAGTGTTAATCTGCGTCTAAAAAATCCGTGAAATCTGCGCAATCTGCGGTTAAAATAGTAGAAAGTGGATTCCCGCTTTCGCGGGAATGACAAATCTGTGGTTAAAGATGGCGGAATTCAAGTTAAACAGTGCTTTTTCGCCCGCCGGCGACCAGCCGGAGGCCATCAGCCGGCTCGTAGAGGGTCTAAACGCAGGCAGCCGGTTCCAGATGCTGATGGGCGTAACGGGCAGCGGTAAAACGTTCACAATGGCAAACGTAACAGCACAGCTCAACCGGCCGGTGCTGGTCATATCTCACAACAAGACATTGGCCGCCCAGCTTTACGAGGAGTTCAAGGAGCTTTTTCCCGAAAACGCGGTCGAGTACTTCGTCAGCTATTACGATTACTACCAGCCGGAGGCCTACATCCCGCAGCGTGACATTTACATAGAAAAAGACGCCTCGAAGAACGCCGACCTCGACCGGCTGCGGCTTTCCACCACTACCAGTCTCTCGACACGAGACGACTGCATTATCGTTGCGTCGGTTTCCTGCATCTTCGGGCTGGGCTCGCCGGAGGATTACAAGGCCAGCGTGGTAGCCGTCCGCACCGGCGAGCACATCGACAGAAACGAGCTGCTTGGGAGATTCGCCGATTTGCAATACAACAGAAACGATTTCGACTTTGCCAGAGGCAAGTTCAGGGTCCGAGGCGACGTGGTCGAACTGCATCCATCTTACGAGTCCTTTGCGATTCGCTTCGAATTCTTCGGCGACTGCATCGAGCAGATAAGCTACATAAACCCGGTATCCGGCGAGACGCTGGCCGACGAAGAACAGGTCTTTATCTATCCCGCAGAGCACTACATTATGCCTGCCGACAGAACCGCTTCGGCGGTAGAGAGCATAAAGGCGGAGCTAAAAGAGCGTCTTAGCGAACTCAAACAGCAAGGCAAACTGCTCGAGGCCCAGCGGCTGCAGGCACGAACAATGTACGACATCGAAATGATACAGGAGGTCGGCTACTGCAGCGGGATTGAAAATTACGCCCGACACCTTTCCGGCCGGCCTGCCGGTACCAGACCCTATACGCTGATTGACTATTTTCCGAAGGACTTCTTACTGTTCATAGACGAATCACACGTTACCATCCCGCAATTGCGGGCAATGTGGGCAAGTGACAGGCACAGAAAGGAGGTCCTTGTTGAGCACGGCTTCAGATTGCCCAGCGCATTAGACAACAGGCCCCTGTGCTTCGAGGAGTTTCAGGAAAACTGGAACAAGGTTGTTTTTGTCTCCGCCACGCCCAGGCCTTTTGAACTGGAAAAATGCCAAAATGAGGTCGTCGAACAAATCATAAGACCTACAGGACTGGTGGACCCGCAAATCTTCGTACATCCCGCCGGCAACCAGGTTCCGCATCTGCTCGGCGAGATTAAGAAACGGGTAAAGGCCAAGGAACGGATGCTCGTTACAACACTGACGAAGAGATTGGCCGAGGAGCTTGCCGGCTACATCGCAAAGAAGGGTTTTAAGTGCCGGTATCTGCACAGCGAAATCAACACTCTCGAAAGGATTGAGATACTGCGCGACCTGCGCAACGGCGAATTTGATGTGCTGGTCGGGATAAACCTGCTGCGGGAAGGGCTGGATTTGCCGGAGGTCTCAGCGGTCGCAATCCTCGACGCGGACAAGGAAGGATTCCTTCGAAGCCAGACTTCGCTGATACAGACCATCGGCAGAACGGCCCGCAACATCAACGCCACCGTCTTTTTGTACGCCGACACGGTTACCGAATCGATGCAAAAAGCTATTGACGAAACGGACAGACGCCGTAAAATTCAGTTAAAGTACAACAAGGAACACGATATTACGCCCGAAACGATAAGAAAGGAAGTCCGCAAAGGGCTGACCGAGCAGATAAAGGCAAGGGCCACCGCCCGGCAGGCGGTCCGATTTGAAGACGGCGAATACGAGAAGGTTGAGCTGGCCAGCCAGATTGAAAGGGAGATGCTCGAGGCCGCCGAGGCGCTTGACTTCGAGCGGGCCGCTTTTCTGCGGGACCGGCTGCGAGAGCTAAAGGAGCTGCCGCAGTTCGTCCTTATAGAGTCAAGTAAAAAGAAGAGTGATTATGCAGCCACAAAAAAACTCAAAAGCCATAAGAAAAAGGATTATTGACACAATTTCTCTGCGGGGTTTTCTGTAACCTGTGGGGATAAAAAATAAGGATAAAAAGAAGATGAAAAAACTAAACATTGCGAAGATGCTTCCCTTAATCAAAATGGCGATTGAAGAAGACCTCGGCCAGGGCGATATGACCGGCGAGCTTTTCGTGAAAGACGATGCCATCGCCAAGGCAAATATCGTTGCCCGCGAGGAGATAATCGTCTGCGGGATGCCTGTCGTAGAAGAGATACTGAAACTCTACGACGAAAAGCTGAAATTAAAGGTCCACGTAAACGACGGCCAGCCGGCCTATATCGGCTGTAAAATCGCCACTATCGAAGGCCCTTTATGCTCTATGCTCAGCGCCGAAAGGGTTATCCTCAACTTCCTGCAGCGGCTCAGCGGGATAGCTACCACAACACGCAAATATGTGCGAGCCATTCAGGGTACAAAAGCAAAAATCTACGATACCCGAAAAACCACGCCGGGATGGAGAATACTCGAAAAATACGCCGTCCGCTGTGGGGGCGGATACAATCACAGATTGGGGCTATACGACGGTATCCTGATTAAAGACAACCATCTCGCTCAATTAGGCAGGAACTTCTATCCGAAACTGAAAAAAATAATTACCGAGGCCAGAAAGGTAAAAAGCGTCAAGTTTGTCGCCGTAGAGGTTGACCACGTCGATGACCAGCTTAACCACGTGTTGAAGATTCCGGGCATCGACATCGTTCTGCTCGACAATATGGGCCAGTGGCAGCTAAAACACGCCGTCGATATGAAAAACGAGATGTGCGGCGAAGACAAAAAACCGCTGCTCGAGGCCTCCGGCAACATAACACTGACCAACGTCTCGGCCATCGCCAACTGCGGCATCGATAGAATCGCCGTAGGCGCAATCACCCATTCAGCGGCGGCTGTTGACATCGGACTCGACAGGTAACCTATGGCGTGGGCAAAGAGCGATAAGCTCGACGGCGACAAGATAAAACCAAATACAAAACGTATCGGCGGCAAAATACTCGTCTATAACTCCACATCGAGCACAAACGATATCGCCGCTGAATACGCAAGGGCTAAAGCCAATGACGGCCTGGCAATCTTCACCGAACAGCAAACAAAAGGCCGGGGCAGGGCCGGCAATAAATGGCTAAGCACGCCAGGCGACAGTATTCTTTGTTCAATCGTCTTAACCGACAGTAAGCTAAACAGCGAACCGCTCTCATTAACCTGCGCCGTAGCGGCTGCCGAGGCAATCGGAAATCACGCAAAAATCAAATGGCCGAACGATATAACACTGAACGGCAAAAAGACAGCCGGTATCCTGCTCGAATCAAAAAAAGATAACGGCAATATCACTTACATCATCGGCATAGGTATAAACTGCCATCAAACAAAAGATTCTTTCCCTGCCGAATTGCAATCAACGGCGACAAGTATCGACATCGAGGGCCGAACGATATGTGACAGAAACCTGCTGGCAAAACGGCTGCTTGCTTCATTAGACCACTGGCTCGAAATCGCTGAAAGCAACAGCAAAAAAGTAACCGAACAGTGGCGAAATTTAAGCTCTCTGCTTAATCAAAGAATAACGCTTATATTCAATGGTACCGAATTTACCGGCAATTGCATCGGCATAGACCCTGAAAAGGGCTTAATCATACAATTAGACTCCGGCGGGGTAAGAATGTTCGACGCCGCCCACACAACCATAACCAAGCAATAAAAACGATTGGCACGGCCTTACATATGGTAAAGGTCGATGATTTGGTTCCTTTCGTCACAGACAAGTGTCCACGGCGGTTGCACCGCAATGCTGACCGGTGGCCCAAGATAGTGTTTGGAAACAACCCAGCCGACGGTTAATTGCTACGGCTGAGCTTCTCGTATCATCCGTTGTTCGCTTTTAGAATGGACTTTGCTTCACAATGGGAACGTGTATAATTGCAGGATAAACCTGCCGAAGGTGGATAAATTTTTATTCAGTTGGGTGATAGAGAACCCTAAGGGGAAATTCGAAATACGAAGCACGACCCCATTAGAAACGCAAAGCGTTCTAATGGGGTAAAAATTCTAAACAAATCCGAAATTCTAATTACCCACTGTTCAAAACGAGCTTGCTTCCCCCGCACCAATTGCTGATATACCGGCGTTTTTCTTTGTTTGTTTATACCGCTGGGCAACAAGTTGTCCAATTGGTGCGGGGTCGCAATGACGGATTAAAAAATAGATTTCTCCCTTCGATTGCACTCAGGGTAAACTCCTGCGCTCGAAATGACCGGAGGAATGTCGTGAGGCCACTAATCCCGGGTTTTGTTTTTTAAGTGTTTGTCAAAAAAGCCGACTACCAGCGGTCGAATGTCACATCGCGGGGGTTGTAAATGGAAGGTATGCGGGGCATCTTTTAGAAGCACCAGGCGGGTGGATACGCTGCCCTGGCGGAGCATCTCGTGCAGCTCAATAGACTGGCTGTGATGGACGATTTTGTCGGCGGTTCCGTGAATGATAAGAAAAGGCGGGTCGTCGGCGCTGACGTGATTTACGGGCGAGGCGAGCGCCCAGAGGCCGAGGCCTTCTTCTTTGCTGACGCCCAACAACTTTTCGCACCTGCGGGGAGTATCCTCTTTATCGAACGTTACCAGATTATGGATGCCGTATAGCGGCACCGCCGCCTGGACTCGGCTGGAGAGGCCTTTGTACGGGCCGGGCGGTTCTAATCGGGCTTCGGGGCCGGTCAAGGCGAGCATAGCGGCGAGATGGCCTCCTGCGGAGCCGCCTATGACACCGATGCGGTCGGGGACGACCTTGAAACGTTCTGCGTTTTTGCGTAGGAACTGTACTGCCCTTTTGCAATCGTAGAGATTTTCCGGCCAGGCCGGTTTGCCCTCTTCGATGAGTAGATAATTGATGCTCATACACACATAGCCGGAGCGGGCGAGGTTTATTGCGATGTTTTTTTCGCGGTCTCGGTCCTTGTCTCCGCCTCGCCAGCCGCCGCCGTGGATAATTACTACGGCGGGAAAACGTTTGTCTTCATTCGGATCGGCAGGTGAATACAGGTCGAACTTCTCGCGGCGGTCCGGGCCAAGATAAGGGATATCACTTTCGATATAAATTCTGTTGTAAATTGGTGTAAATCGGCCTTGCCGGTCGCAATCCGCATACAGATGTTCTATTTTATGGTCGGCGGATTGGCGCCTTTCGGCGGCACAGCCGGTGAAAATAATAAGGGCGACAAAAAAGCAATTCAAGAGCCGTAAAATTATGCGGCTGGATATTTTCATTTGTCTATCCTCACAAATGCTAAACCGCCCTGCTACACAGCGAGGGCCATTCAATAAGCATACTGCGAACAGCACAATTTTTCAAAAAGAAAGTGGGTTGGGTTTTGACCCTGTTAGAAATTCCATAAAAAAAGGGAAATTTCTACCTGTGGCAGAGCCAATGGGGTTGACAAAGGGGATTTTCTGGCTTAGTATGCCTCGGCAGTAGTTTTTAGCTGCCGGGAAAGGTAAGCGTGAATCCCGTTAGAAATCCTATAACTGGCAATGGTAAGGGGGAAGCCGGCAGGAATGCCGGGGTTGATAAAAAAGCCGCCAGAGGTTACAATTCTAACGGGATGAAAGTTTTAGTTTGTATTCCTGCTCGTTACGATTCTTCCAGATTCGCGGGTAAAGTTCTCGCCAAAGATACCGGCAAATTCCTTATTCAGCACACCTACGAGCGAGCGTGCCTGGCCAAGCTGCCTGAAAAGGTGATAATCGCAGCCGACGATGAGAGGATTGCCGGCGCTTGCAAATCGTTTGGGGCAGAATGTGTTCTCACCTCAGTCGAGCATAAGAGCGGGACCGACCGCATCGCCGAGGCGGTCACGAAATTAGCGGGTAGCGGACAGCGTATAGCGGACAGTCAAAAACTAAAAACTAAAAATTCAAAACTCAAAACCGAATGTTACACGCTAAACGCTGACGATATTATTATTAACGTTCAGGCGGACGAGCCGGAAATTGAGTCGGAAAATATCGATCTGCTCGTAAAGCTGATGCTGGATAACCCACAATGCCAAATGGCTACGCTGGTTGCCGACTTTGAAAACGCCGAGCAGATTAAAGACCCTAATATTGTCAAAGTAGTAGTTGACAAAGACAACTACGCAATCTACTTTTCGCGGTCGGTTATCCCTTACAACAGAGAAAAATCGGGCCGTGGTCCGTTAAACCAGTATCTTGGGCATCTTGGGATTTATGCCTACAGAAAGGATTTTTTGCTGGAGATTACCGCCCTGCCGCAAACTCCTCTGGAAAGAACCGAAAAACTTGAACAGTTACGAGTGATTGAAAACGGTTACCCTATACTGGTCGGCAAAGTTCGGCACATCGGTGGCCGTATCGATACGCCGGAACAATATGCGGAATTTGTGAGAAGATATAAAAAATAGCCACAGAGGAGATGAATAATTATTTTTAGCCACAGAGGACACAGAGAACACAGAGATATAAAAAAATTAGCCACAGAGGGCACAGATAAGCTATGTAACCGGAGCCTCCCGGTTTTGTTATACTCGGGCTCGTCG
>CAYONQ010000100.1:0-7839 GCA_964405375.1 uncultured Pirellulales bacterium | reverse complement strand
TGAAGATGGGATTGAAGGGCTGGTGCATATTAGCGAGATGAGCTGGACCAGACGCCTCAATCATCCCAGTGAGATTCTCAGTCTCAACGACGAGATAGAGGTCGTTGTGCTGAATATTAATAAGCAAAAGCAGGAAATCTCGTTAGGGCTGAAGCAAACTGCAACAAATCCCTGGACGGTAGCTGCTCAGAAGTATCCGTCGGGAACGATTGTTACTGCTAAGATGCGAAGTGTAACCAATTTCGGGGCGTTTGTGGAGATAGAGGAAGGTATCGACGGGATGATACATATTTCCGATTTGAGCTGGACAAGGAAATATGGTCATCCAAGCGACCTTCTACGAAAGGGTGATGAGGTCAAATGTGTTGTCCTCGACGTCAACGAGGCAAGACAGCGGATATCATTGGGGATAAAGCAGTTGACCGAAGACCCATGGGCTCGTGCTATCCCGGAAAAATATATTCCGGGACACATTATCAAGGGCGTGGTAACGAAGCTTACTAATTTCGGTGCGTTTGTCGAACTTGAGCCGGAACTGGAAGGGCTGCTGCACATCTCCGAACTTGCCGACCACAAGATTGATAAGCCCCAGGATGTTGTCAAGGAGGGCGATGAGATTGAGGTTAAAATTCTTAAGGTTGATGCCGATTCCCGTAAAATTGGTTTGAGTCTGCGCAGGGCCCGGTGGGCTGCCGAGGAACAGGCAGCAGTTAAGGCCGTCCAGCAGGAGGTGCCATCCACCGCTGAGGAGATTGCCTCTGATACCGATGTTGATACGGACCGGCAGCCGGAACCGGAAGCAAAAGCCGGTGAACCCGCCGAGACCGAGCCCGTGCAGGCCGAGTCAGGTGAGCAGGCCGCTGAACCCGCCGAGACCGAGCCCGTGCAGGCCGAGTCAGGTGAGCAGACGGCTGAACCCGCCGAGACCAAGCCCGTGCAGACCGAGCCGGGTGAGCAGGCAAGTGAATCGGCTGAGACTGAGACCGGCGATGTTAAAAAGCCGGAAGATGCGGGTAAGCCCAAATCAAAACGCGCCTCCAAGGCCGAAAAAACGGGCGAAAATACAGAGACGGATAAGCAGACCGGCGACGATAGTACCGCAAGTCAAAATGCCGAGTCTGATACCGATAATTAGCGCTCGAAAGCAATGTTGAATGGCGAAAGCTGCCCAGCTAAACCTAAGGGCATATTTGACCGATACGTCAGGTAGGTTTATGTCTGGTGAGGTATCAATCAAGCTGTAATACCGGCGGGATTGAAACCCAAATCGCCCTTATGGCTGGAGTCGAGAGACTTTTCGGCTGGGCAGGAGAAAGCCATAGCATTCGACGTTACAATAAAAGAATACCTGAAAGAGATTGACGAGTCACCGCTGCTGACCCTCGAGCAGGAACGCCTGTTAGGCAAGCTGGTTATTGAGGAAAACAACCCGTGGGCGAGAGAACGGCTCGTGCGAAGCAATCTGCGCCTCGTGGTCAATATCGCAAAGAAATATGCAGACCGAGGAATGGGGCTTGGCGACTTGATTGAGGAGGGCAACCTTGGTCTTATAAAGGCGGTTGACTACTTTGACCCTGACCGCGGCACTCGGTTCAGCACGTATGCGGCCTGGTGGATAAAGCAGAGTATCAAGCGCGCCTTGCTGGCAAACGTTCAGCCGGTCCATATCCCGACCTATATGGTTGCGTTGATAAATCAGTGGCGGCATACCGCAGCGGAGCTGGAAAACCGGCTCGGCAGAACGCCGGACGTTGAAGAGGTTGCCGAGGTTGTGCAACTGCCGCTGCGTAAGGCGAAGATTATACATAAGATTGTTGGTATTCTCGGCTCCGTAAGAGATGCCTCCGTAAGTGACAGCTCAGATGAAGACCAGGCGCTTGAGGTGATGTTGGAGGACGAAAGTGCCGAAAGGCCCGGAGACGCATTGGTTGCTGATGAGGAGACAGCGAAGGCCTTGAGTTTGCTTGATGAAATTGGCCAGAGAGAAGCCGACATCCTGAGAATGCACTACGGCCTGGATGGGCGTAAGCCGTTAACGCTGAGGCAAATCGGCGAAAAATTAGGTCTGACGCGGGAAAGGATTCGCCAGATTCAGCGCGATACCCTTACTCTGCTATATGAGTATATGAACGAGGAATAGTGGACAACATATCATACGGTAGATAGGGAGATAACTTGGTGACAGAAGGGATTCATCTGGAAAACTACATTCGCAGCATACCTGATTGGCCTAAAAAAGGCATTTTATTTCGCGACATCACACCGTTATTGGCTGACCCCGCCGCATTTTCAACAGCCATAGATGCATTATGCGCCGGCTTTACAGAAACAGCTATCGACTATGTTGCCGCCGTTGAGGCACGTGGATTTATGTTCGGCGCAGCGGTTGCAGAGAAACTCAAAGCCGGCTTTGTGCCGATACGAAAGAAAGGAAAGCTGCCTTTCAAAACCGAAAGCGTAACCTACGATTTGGAATACGGCACCGATACCCTCGAGGTGCATAGTGACGCTGTAACAAAGGCCGCAAAGGTGCTGATGGTTGACGATTTATTGGCCACCGGCGGAACAATGGCCGCCGCCTGCAAACTCATCGAAAAAATAGGCGCTACAATTGTGGGGATAACATTCCTTATAGAGCTTACCGATTTGGCCGGCCGGGATAAACTCACCAAATATAAAATTAACACCGTTATATCTTATTGACGGCTCGAATACGCCGCGCTTCCACCACTTAAGTCTTACCGCTCGAAGAAGGGGAAAAGCTGTCTTAGCTCATCAGCCGTGGGCTGACGGCCGTACTCGCAGACCTCGAATGCCTCTGCGTATTTCACCTTTTTACCCTTTTCCTTGCCGTAAAGAGCTATTAACTGTTCCCTGTACATATCTGCAACACCGGCAAACCTCCTGGTAAATCTGTCACGCACCCTTTTGCGGCCCTCGGCCCACTGCTGCTCATTCTTAGGAACCATTGACTCATTGCCTTTCACACCACCCTCGATAAACTGCGATTCCATCGCCACCATCGCCTGTATCTTCTGTTCGATGACCTCGTCTATTGCAACCACAACGTCCGGCTTGAGGGGTGCCGGCTTTTCAAAACGGTCCCGGAAGTACATATAGACCGGATTTCTCGGCAGGTGCGGCACATCGGGGCAGTTCATCGGAACCGTAACAATATATGCTGTGTCCTGCACTAATAGCCCCGTATAGCGGTGGTCCGGGTGGTAGTCGTTGGGACGATGTGTCAGCACGATGTCTGCTTTCCACTGGCGAATGAGCCGCAGCAGCTTTCTCCGGTTCTCCAAAGTCGCCGTAAGTTCGCCCGTGTGGTTGTCGAGCACCTGCGTCTGTTCAATGCCCAGCGCCTTCGCCGCCTTCTCGGCCTCTTTTGTCCGCCGACGTGATAATTCCCCGCCGGCCATACCCCAGTGGCCGGTATCGCCGTTTGTAACCGACAGAAACTTGACGTGATGGCCCTGTGCAGCCCACATAGCCGCTACGCCGCCCGCCTTAATCTCACAGTCGTCAGGATGGCCGCCGATGGCGATGATATGCAGCTTGCCGTCCTCGGAAGCCGCTTTCAAGCTCGATACACCCGGTACCGACACCAGAACCACCAGCACCACTATCGCAAAACCAAAAATACTTTTTCTCATTTCTTACCTCCCGAATTTAAGGTTATAGAAGTACTTTCCTTATCTTTGCTTCATTGAAAACTTAAGGCAGTTAAATCCAGTTGATTGTGTACTAAAAATAGCCCCGCCTGTCAAATGCCTTTATTGGTTATCTTGTGCCTTCAGCTTAACCAACACAGAGTAACATTTTATTTCGTTATGCCGGTTTTTGTTTTTTTGCGATTGTGATTCGGTCGTTATTATGAAAGTCCTTTTCAATTGTAACTTCACTAAAACAGCCGGCCTGCTCAAGCAGCTCTCTGACCGGCTGTCCCTGACTGTAGCCGATTTCCAGCATTAACGCCGCATCGGGCCTTAGAAACTGCTCTACCTTGTCAATAATCCTCCGGTACACATCAAGTCCATCGTCGCCTGCGAATAGGGCCGACCTTGGCTCGTAGTCCTTTACATTTTTGCCGAGTTTCTCAAACTCATCAGAACTTACGTAAGGCGGATTGCAGACAATCAAATCGAATCTATCGATGTCTAATTGAGGCAAAATCGGCTCGAATAAATCCCCGCATAAAAGATTGATTCGGTCGCCCAATTGGTGCTTTTCAACATTTTTTGCAGCTATATTTAGAGCGGCATCGGAAATATCTGTTGCAATTATGTCGGCATCAGGGAAATTTTTTGCAATCGCTGCGGCAATGCATCCGCTGCCCGTGCACAAATCGCAGACAAACTGTTTGCCCGTGCGTTTTCGCAGGAATTCAATAGCCCGTTCGACAAGCAGTTCCGTCTCAGGCCGGGGAATCATACAGTCAGCAGTGATATTGAGCTCCAGCGAATAAAATTCGGTCTTGCCGGTTAGGTACGCAATCGGTTCCTGCTGACCGGCCCGTTTCACTAAATCACGCAGCCGGTCTAATTGCTCTTTTGTAACGGGTTTATCGAAGTGTGTGTACAGTTCAATTCGCTTTAGCCCCGCTACGTCACCGAGCAGAAGCTCCGCACTTAACCTCGGCGAATCAACACCCTTGCCGGTAAGGTATTTAGCAGTCCAGTTTAACAGCTTCTGTATCGTCCACGTCTGCATAAGCCAATTATAGCGTCACAGGGACTGGAATCCATATGTTTTGACACAAACCCACGAAGAGTAAAAATGGTGTGTAGGTCGCAAGAACACAGCGCAATCAGGTATCTTGGTCTGTATAGTCGAGTCCTGGTCGGATAAAGGCCCTTGCATCCGGAAATACAGTTTCTGTTTTCCTGCGTAATCGGTCGAGATGTACAAGGATGTCGAGGATGTCATCATCCCGTTCAGGAAAGTGGTTGCGCATTTGGCCCCATGCAGCAATCGAGCGGTCTATTGAGATTAAAGCGACCTTTGCTGAACCGTTTGAATCTTCGGGAACTTCATCCAAACTTTGTAGAGCTTCTCTCAAAGTTCCTCTGATGGCTCTGATAAGTTTGACGTATATGAGGTGCTGATACCAGCGGATGATGTCTACTGAATCTTTTAAGTCGAGGAATTCTGCCCGAGGATTGGAATCAGGCAGCTCAAGTTGTACTTCTTGGCTAAGCTCATCCGCCTTTTCTTCAAACAGGTCTTTACTTGAATTAAACCAGTTGCTTACCATTTTACCATAGGCCTTCGCCGCACGAGCACATTCGTGGTTTTCGGCAGTGTCGTCAGCAATTTTATCCTCTTGCGATATTGTCTCATAGTCGATAGACTCAAGGTCAATGCCAAGCTCTTCGGCGCTTTCTTTGACCATTTCAAGGGTTACCTGAAACGCTTCAGATAGTTTCGCCCAGAAGACATCGTTGTTTATGTCGCGGGCTTCCGGGTCACTGAATTGTTCCTCGCTCAAGGCAAAGTTCATACAGTGTGAAGTGAACGGACAGCGTTCACACCATCGGTCGCAATAATTATAAATGCCTGGAATAAATCTTGGGTCTTTAGCAAGTTTCTTGACGTATTCTTTGTCCATGATATTTCTTTAATTTCTACGAACTACGAACTATGAACTTATTACTCAAACTGACCGATTTATTGCCAAGAACCGATATAAACCATTTTGTGTACATAATTATGGAAAACAAAACCATAATGAAAATAGCCATCCCGACAGAGTCGGGATTCCACAATTCTTGTCCGCCATAGCTTTATGCGAAGGCGGATTGCATTTTTAACTTTGATTTTCCACAGGATGCCTTACGGCATTGCATACTCAAACTGACCGATGGTCAGTTTGAGTTAAGTACTACACACCTTTCGCACGGCCTTTATGCAATCGGCCAGCTTTTCGTCAGGGTAATGTCTCTGCGTCGCTGCGGCAACGAGCCCTGCGAACATCGGCTGAGGTCTCAGCGGCCGGGACGTCAGGCAGGGATGTGCCTGAGTGCCGACAAAGAACGGATGTGACGCAATCTCCAAAATTTGCATAATCGGCTGATTGGGTGCCTTGCCCGAAAATACCAGGCCCGCCTTCTCTAATGTTTCAATATAGCGAGGGTCAACCTCGTAGCGGTGCCTGAACCGCATCCTGACCGAATCAACCCTGCCGAAAAGCTCCCATGCCAACGTCTCCGGCTTTAGTTCGATGTCCCTTCCGCCGAGACGCATATTTCCGCCTAACCCTTCGATTTTCTTCTGCTCCGGCAGGATGTCGATTACCGGCTCGGGACAATCCGGCTCAATCTCGGTGCTGTTGGCCTCCGCCAGACCGCAGACATTGCGGGCAAATTCTACAACCGCCATTTGAAAGCCGAAGCACAGTCCGAGATAGGGTAAATCGTTCTCTCTGGCGTACTTTGCACAGGCGATTTTTCCTTCCGCACCACGGGTGCCGAACCCGCCCGGTATAATGATACCGTCAACATCTTTGAGATGTTCGGCCGCGTTGGCGTCGGTAATGGCAGTCGTTTCAATCCATTTTATTTCTGTCTTACAGCCGAGAGCAATACCGGCGTGCTCGAGTGCGTTGATTATCGAGGCATAGCTGTCGCGCACGGATGTATATTTGCCGGTTATACCGATGCTTATCCGGCGGTTGGCGGTGCCGATTTTGTCGGTGAACTCGCACCACTGCGACCACGTCTTGCGCTCGTGCCTCAGGTTGATTCTGTCCTCGATTTTTAATAGCCGCAGCACCGCAAAATCCAGCCCGCAGTCCCGCAGCATCGCCGGTATCATATATATGCTGGCCGAATCAGGCATGCTTATGACCCTTTCGAGAGGCACATTGCTGTAAACGCTTATCTTTTCGCGCGCCTTCTCACTTACGGGATTGGCCGCCCTGCAGGCGATTATGTCCGGCTGGATGCCGCACTGCATAAGCTGCTTGATTCCTAATTGGGCCGCCTTTGATTTCTGTTCGCCGAGCGTCGCCGGCTCTAATATATACGTCAACGCCACAAAGCAGCTGCTGTTAGGCCCTTCCTCGTAAGCCAGCTCCCGCATCGCCTCGATGAAGTATGCGTTTTCCAAATCGCCGACCGTCCCGCCAATCTCGACAAATACTATATCGGCCTCGCTTTCGACCGCCAATTGACGAAGTTTCAACTTGACCTCGCCGGTAACGTGCGGAATCATCTGAACGTCTCTGCCTAAATAGTCGCCGTGGCGTTCCCTGTGCAGGACCGAGCTGAAAATCTGTCCGCTGGTGGCGAAGTTCACCCTCGTCAAATCCTTATCTAAAATCCTCTCGTATGTGCCTAAGTCCATATCACATTCCATACCATCGTCTAATACGAACACCTCGCCGTGCCGAAACGGATTCAGCGTCCCGGAATCTACATTCAAATAGCCCTCCAGCTTGATAGGTGCTACTTTCAGCCCCTTGTCCTGCATCAGCTTGGCAAGGCACGATGAGAATATCCCTTTGCCTAAGCCGCTCATCACCGTGCCCATAACAAAGACATATCGAGTCCTTCCTTTTTTATATCCCTCCGGCACAGGAGAGAAAAATTCACTATCGGTTGACCTGTCACTAACAGACGCCAGCAAATCTTTATCTTTCACCATAATTTTCCCTTCTTTTATTTCTTGCCACAGAGAACACAGAGGACACAGAGAATCATTATTGAAAAGAATCTATTAGAGCATTGTATTGCCTTTCCATTTCATCAACAGGCCAATCATAGTTGTGCCTGACAAGGAAATTCGTTTCCGTTCACAGTATTTTAGATAATTGAAGTAAAAGTTTGTTTTTGTCCG
>CAYONQ010000099.1:0-7973 GCA_964405375.1 uncultured Pirellulales bacterium | reverse complement strand
TTCCTTGATGCTTGGCCTAACGTTTCTCGGAATGGGCATGGTGCAGGGCAGCCGGTCTGAAGTTCTCGGCTTACTCTGGGGCAGCATACTTTTTGTGCAAAGACAAACCGTTATCACCATTACAATCATGGCGTTTGTTTTGGCTGTTTTTGCCATTGTTTTCAATAAAGAGCTGAAAGTGCTTTTGTTCAGCCGGTCTATTGCCTCCGCAACCGGTGTGCATGAAAGTTCTGTTTATTGTATGTTTCTGGCTTTGTGCGGAATAATATTATCGGTTAATTTGAAGATGATCGGGGGCTTGATGATTTTTAGTTTAATCACTAATCCGGCGGCAGCAGCTTATCAAATATGTCGAGGCCACAGATCGGTAGTGTTAACCGCAACCTTTTTAGGTATGCTAACAGCAGTAATTGGTTTTCTGGTTTCATTCTATCGCAATTTACCGACCGGTGCATGCATTGTTGTTGTCAGTACAGTCATTTTTGCCGCTTCGGTTCTATACAGATCTGTTCGGCACAGAGCCGATTGAAACCAAGCCAACACTATCGAGCTTGCTAGTGAGAAAAGCTCTAACTCAAATCTATGACAAACCCCTTTTCTAATTGTCTCATACAATTTCCATGGAAATGGCATTTCTAATACCAAATGAGCATATTCAAAAAAATATTATATTCTTGAGTTAGTAGCATAAATCTGCTACTTTTATGCGCAACGCGAAATTTTGTTTTTTAACAGAAAGGATAAGTATGAACAGGACAAGGATTTTGTTAAGTGTGGTAGTTTTACTGAGCTGGGGGGGAATATGCCAGGCCCAAAACGAAGAAAGCGATTTGTGGGAAAGAGAAACCTTAACAAATGGCTTCTTCGGTCTGAATGATGAGCTGGCGGATAAAGGCATAGAGGTAGGACTCGGTGTTACAAATATCTATCAGCAGAACGTCCGCGGCGGTATCAGTAAACACCGCAGGGCAGGACGAATTACCGGCAGCTACGATTTGGAGCTGGAGGCAGACCTTGAAAAGCTGCTTGGCATCGAAGGCGGCAGCTTGTATATGCTAACCGAGGGTGTATGGTCGAAGTCCGCCGGCATCGATACACCGTCGGTAGGCAGTGCATTCGGTGTGAACGCAGACGCCCGCGCCAGACGCTCGATGGACGTTACCGAGTTGTGGTATGAACAGGCCTTTGTAAATGAAACGGTTCGTCTAAGAATCGGCAAGATGGACCTTACCGGTGGATTTGAGCATCACGGCTGTCCCGTATCATTTGATTGCAGCACCTACGCGGGTGACGAAACCACTCAGTTTCTCAACGGCGCTTTAGTCAATAACCCGACCATTCCCTTTTCAGACTACGGACTCGGCGTAGCCATTCACTACAATCCCGCCGGGCTGTGGTACGTATCGGCAGCCGTAGCAGATGCACAGGCCGACGTCAGAGAAACTGGTTTCAGCACCACCTTTCACGATGAAGATTATTTCTTCTATATCCTTGAAACGGGCATTACGCCGCGATTTGATTCTGCAAACGGGCAACTGCAGGGCACATATCGGGCCGGCCTATGGTATGACCCGCAGCCAAAGGCAAATATAGACGGCACTAAGAACTACCGGGACGATGTCGGATTTTATCTCACTTGCGACCAGATGCTTATTAAGGAAAACAATGACTCCCAGGACAGCCAGGGCATCGGTGCGTTTTTTAGATATGGCTACGCAAACAGCAAAAGAAACGATATTGCTGATTTTTATAGTTTCGGTTTTCAGTATCAGGGTCTGCTGGAAGGCAGGGATGATGACATGGTCGGTTTAGGTTTCGCTCAGGGCATCTTTAGTAACTCGGCTGATACAACCTATACAGATGATTATGAAAGGGCTGTTGAACTTTATTACAGTGCCCAGCTTACCCCCTGGTTGAATATCAGTCCGGCCGTTCAGTATATTGCCAACCCGGGCGGTAACAAAACTCGCAGCGACGCCGTCGTGCTGGGCGTGCGAGTGCAAATGAGTTTTTAAGGATAACGTATACGGTTAGAACAAAACGTAGAAAAACTAAGTAAGGAAAAGCAGCGGGAGGACTTTATTATGCATATGGCCAACGAATTACTATCGGTGCCGGTGGCGGTCGGCACACTGGCGATAGCCGCCGCCGGCTTAGGTCTTGTCTGCAGAAAGGCCAGGCAAATTATCACTTCAGATAAGTTCGCTCTGATGGGTATTATGGGGGCCTTCGTTTTTGCCGCACAAATGGTCAACTTCCAGCTTCCCGCAATGCCGGGGACCAGCGGGCATATGGTCGGAGCGGTGCTGCTGGCCATAGTATTAGGCCCGCACGCCGGCGCTATAGTTATATCGTCGGTGGTGATTGTTCAGTGCCTTATATTCCAGGACGGCGGGCTGCTGGCACTTGGATGCAACATTATCAATATGGCCCTTGTGCCAAGTTATCTCGGCTACTTCCTGTACAGGATAGTTACAACAGGGCCGTCGAGCAGCTTGCGAACATACATCGGTGCAATGCTGGCCTGTGTGGTCGCAATTGAGGCAGGGGCAACTCTTGTCCCAATACAGGCGGCGCTGTCGGCTGTGCTGGCA
This sequence comes from uncultured Pirellulales bacterium, assembly GCA_964405375.1. Lineage (GTDB taxonomy): Bacteria > Planctomycetota > Phycisphaerae > Sedimentisphaerales > Anaerobacaceae > CAYONQ01. The sequence continues at coordinate 5,379 of CAYONQ010000099.1, read as the reverse complement.
GTTCCATTTTCAACCTTTCTGATAACAATGCTCGGTGTCCATTTATTAGTCGGCCTCGTCGAAGGCCTGATTACCGTGGCGGTGTTGGCTTACCTGCAGCAGGTCAGACCCGATGTGGTTATGGATTCCCTGCCGGGCAAAGTCAGATTAAGTAGAAAAGCTGTCCTGATAACGCTGGTGGTCTTCACCGTTATCATCGGTGCCGGACTTTCTTTGCTTGCATCTGGTATGCCTGACGGGCTGGAGTGGAGCTATGCCGAAAGACCGGACCAGCCGAATTTCGAACCTGCCGTATCAAATGACGACCCAAAAATTGCAGCGGCGGACGATTTTCAATCAAGGTATTCCCCACTGCCCGATTATTCCGTCAGAGCCTCTGAACTGGGCAAAGCCGCTGAACAGGATGTAGAAGCCGCTGCCGGCTGGACCAGCTTCGCGGGCGTGGCCGGCTCCGGCATAACGATGGCTGTCATCTGGCTGACAGCACGGCTACTAAGAAAGAAGCGGACACCGGAAGCTTGATTCGCTATAATGACAGTGCAATCGCTTCTGAATACCCGTGGAAGCTGGTTTCAGCTCTGCGGGTATTGGTCTGTTAAGCGGGATTTGCTTGAAAAATGCACCATGCACATATAGACAAATTTTCCTATCAGGACTCGCCCATACATCGGCTCGACAGCAGGGTAAAGTTCATAGTTGTGCTCATCTTTACCGCTGTGGTTATCTCATTGCCTCGCACGTCGCTGAGCATTCTTGCCTGTTATGCCGTCGGGCCGTTTGCCATCCTTGTATTAGGTAAAATCCCTTTGAAATTCGCCTTCAAACATATATTGCTCGTCAGCCCATTTGTTTTGGTCTTGGCCTTGAGCTGTCCTTTGTATGATAAAACCCCTGTTACCGTGGCCTTTGGCCCGTTCTCCTGGCAGAGCTCGCTCGGCTGGATGCGATGTTTCGTAATTCTCGGAAAATTCGTTGTTACGATGATGGCTCTGATAGCGCTGGTGTCCACCACGCGGTTCAGCGATTTACTCACCGGCCTGCAACGGCTTGGGCTGCCGAAGCTGCTGATTATCCAGCTTGGCTTTTTGTACCGCTACATATTTGTCCTTATCGACAGGGCACATCATATATTGCGTGCCAGAGCAGCCAGAAGCATGCGGAATCTGGGCCTTAAGGCGGAGCTAAAAATCGCAGCCGCTATGGTCGGCTCTTTATTTGTCCGAAGCATTGATACCGCCGAGCACATAAACATCGCAATGCAGGCCCGCGGCTTTGACGGAAGCTGGCATACGCTCTCGAAACTGCGGATTCGCCGCCGTGATTTACTATTTCTGCTCACCGCCGCATCCTTTATGCTGGGATTATACCTTCTTGTAAAACCCGTTTTGCAGTAGGGGCCTTTAATGCCGAATGCAATCGAGCTGAAAAACTTTTCATATAAGTATCCTGACGGCACAGTTGCTTTAAGCGAGATAAGCTTAAGCGTCGAACACGGCCAAAAGCTCGCCCTGATAGGCCCCAACGGGGCGGGCAAATCAACGCTGCTTCTTGCGATGGCCGGCTTTATAAAGGGAACCGGAGAGGTGCTCGTTGACGGCCTACAAATCAAGAAAAAAAATCTGAAAACCGTTCGCACCTTGCTCGGCTGCTGCCTGGAAAACCCCGACGACCAGTTGTTTATGCCCACTTTATTTGACGATGTGGCGTTCGGCCCGCTTAATATGGGCCTCGAACCGGAGCAGGTAAAGACACGCGTTGCCGATGCGCTGCGAACCGTGGGGCTGGCCGAAATGGCTGATAAGCCACCGCATCATTTGTCAGCCGGGCAGAAAAGGGCCGCCGCCATAGCAACGATACTGTCGATGACACCAAAAATAATTACGCTCGATGAACCCGACGGCAACCTTGACCCAAGAAACCGCAACAATCTCATAAAGCTGCTCGCCGGCCTGCCCCAGACCCTGATAATAGCAACCTGCAATATGGATTTCGCAGCCGCAATCGCCGACAGGGCCACTCTGCTCGACAAAGGCCGAATTATCGCAGACGGCGACGCTAAAAAAATAATGTCGGACTATAGACTGATGACTGAACACGGCCTGGAAGTGCCGAGCAAAAAAAGTAAGTCTCGCTTGTAAATTGTGAACTATAATTATCCGGAATTTTTAAAAAACACCGATTTTTGGGGTTTATTTTAAAGGGGGATGTGGGTTTTTGGGTTAAAAATGAGGGTTGGTGGGTCAAGTTGGGTGGTTTGGGTAAGATAAGCAGGAGAAAAATGAAGAAAAATGAAGAAAAATAGGTACGTTTTTGGGAAAAATAGAGAAAAAATGAGAAAAAATGAGAAAAAGAGAGACGAATTTTAACCGCTGAGTGCGCAGGGATCGCAGAGAAATGTAGCCACTAAGGCACGAAGACACAAAGAAAAAGTAACCGCGGAGAACGCCGAGAGCGCAAAGACCGCAGAGACTTTTTGGACAGGATGACAGGATTTTTTAGGCCACGAAAAGGCACAAAAAGATTGGCCGCAGAGGGAATCGGCTTCACCGGAGGCGTTTTTCAAACGGCCTGGCCGTCCAAAGTCTTAAACAGTACTCAAAGCAAGCTTCTGCGTTCAGTTCAAAACCTTTGTCCGGCGGCCAACTTTGTTGGCCGGTGTGAAGCCGGCTTTTGTAATTGATGATTGATAAATGATGTTTTATTATTTGGAAAAGACGACCGGGCCCCAGATAACAACCCGGCTTCGCGAAAGCTACGCCGTGGCAAGCGTTCTGGGGTCTTCCCCATTCGACTACGCTCAGGGTTAAAAGCTGTGCTGCGAGGGGAATTCTTTGGTGTTGACGGATTAGAGGATTTTGGGTAGTGTATAGCCACAGAGCTCACAGAGAGCGCGGAGAAATGTAGCCACTAAGGCACGAAGACACGAAGAAAAATTAGCCACAAATGAACACGAATCAACACAGGGTTGTCTTTGCATCTTCGGCGGAGGGCTTTCTCGACACGGGTGTCTGCGACGCCCTTCGGCCTTATCCGCCGAATCCCTTATGACGGGATTCTTCTTTGAAGCCAACCTGCCGCTGGAACGTAGTTCGTGACCCGGGGCACGTGACCCGTGACTCGTGGGCAAAAGTCGGAAGACAAAGGACAGAGGGCAGAGCAGACTGGATACCCGCCTTCGCGGGTACAGGGTTTTGAGTTGAGGGTTGGGAGTTTGGGGATAGTTCGCCGTAGGCGAATCTTCGATATTTGGTTGAAAGAATTTGCGGATTTGGGGATAAAAAAGTAAAGCGTTTAGCGGACGGCGTACAGCGTGTAGGAGAAAGACAGAAGACAGAAGACGGAGGGCAGAGAGCAGGATTGAGGGGATAAATGCGAGAGAGTTGCCGTTAGATGGTTTTGGTTTGACGGATTAGAAAATTTAGGGTAGTGTGTGGGGTGCGGTTCGTTATAAATGGGGAAAGTAAGTTTTGACAAAAAGATGAGAATTATAGAGAATGTAAGGTCAAAGGTTAAAAAACAAGGGATCATAAATGTATAAATTTTTAGACTTATCCACTTTTTCAGATATGACAACAGACGACAGACAAGCTGTCGAATTATTCAACAAAACCTTTAAAGAAGATGAGGTCAGAATTGTAAAGAAGAACAATTCTTTGGTTATCTGTCTTAAGCAGATTAACGTCGATTCTCTGAAAGACAAGTGTTCTCATATTGATAGCCAAACAAAAAGCCAATTACTTGGACAAGTTGTAGAGAAGATCGAAGCCGTAAAGAGCTATGGAATTAAAGGAAAAAAAAGAAATTATGTCGATTATAATAAAGAAAGAAAAGTAAAAAACAGGGGGCAGAAGGAAGAAAAGAGAGGACAATATTACTATGCTCGTGATAATGGTTTTACAAATACGGTCGTTAATACTGTCCCCGACAAATACTTGAACAGGATCATATGTGGTGATAGTGAGACGATTCTCAGAGAGCTTCCGGAAAATTCCATAGATTTGATTTTTACTTCACCGCCTTATAACTTCGGCCTTGATTATGAGAAAAATGCTGATGATCACATCTGGGAAGATTATTTTGAGAAGCTTTTCAAAATATTTGATGAATGTATCAGGGTTCTCAAATTTGGTGGCAGAATAATAGTAAATATACAACCGCTATTTTCCGACTATGTTCCCTGTCATCACATCATAAGTAATTTCTTTATCAACCGGAAACTAATCTGGAAAGGTGAAATACTTTGGGAGAAAAATAATTACAACTGTAAATATACTGCGTGGGGAAGCTGGAAAAGTCCGAGCAACCCTTATCTGAAATATACTTGGGAGTTTCTGGAGATTTTCTGCAAAGGCACACTCAAAAAAGAGGGACGCGCCGAAGACGTCGACATTGTAGCAGATGAATTCAAAAAATGGGTTGTTGGCAAATGGTCTATTGCACCAGAAAGGAACATGAAAGATTATAAACATCCAGCAATGTTTCCTGAAGAATTAGCAACAAGAGTTTTGAAGTTATTTAGTTTCCAGAATGATGTTATATTAGACCCATTTAATGGAGTGGGAACAACAACATTTATCGCAAAAATGACTGGTCGAAAATACATAGGAATTGATATTTCCAAAGAGTATTGCAAAAAAGCCGAAATTCGTTTAAGTTCAATTTTATGGTGAGAAAAAACAATGCCGTATAGTGTAGATGAAATCGTGAAAGCCTATGAGATTCTTGTTAAAGGTATCGAAGCAGAGGCTAATGATGACGAAGAAAGGGCTTTTGGTGGTATAATTCGTGCAGGAAAAGGTAAACTTGTCGAAAGTATTGCTAAACACATGGTAGCAATTGCTTGGCAAAATCTTAATGGCAAATCAGAAAGACTATCCTTGGAGAAGCAGACTGTTAAACTTCCAATCAATAAGCCTTACATCGACAGACTAAAACACAAAGAAGTTCGTGAATATATACTTGATAATATTTCTGATCATTACTACGGGTTGAAAACGGATGTTCAGGTTTCGATTGACAAGAAAATGGTAATGGGAATTGAGTGTAAGGCATATACAGAAAATGCGATGTTGAAAAGAATAATGGTCGATTTTAGTTTGCTAAAAAGCATAATACCAAATATTGACTGCGTATTGCTTCAATTAGAAAGCCAGTTGACAGGCGATTATAGTAATCCTAAAAATAAAATCACTTATGGTAGCCATTCTTCTCATACGATAATGTCATATTTTGATATTGACTTAAATATCATTACTTTACTTGAGGGGGAAAGAAAAGTTGACGAGCCAATTCATAGTTCCGAACATTATAAAGACTTAAAAAAAGGTTTCCGTTCACAGTATTTTAGATAATTGAAGTAAAAGTTTGTTTTTGTCCGAT
>CAYONQ010000098.1:0-8077 GCA_964405375.1 uncultured Pirellulales bacterium | reverse complement strand
TAAACCACTGCTCCGTCGCCCTGAATATCACCGGCCCTTTGCTCCGCCAGCAGTGTGGATAGCTGTGCACAATCTCACCCTGAGCGAAAAGCAATCCCTTCTGTTGCAAATCCTTGTTTATGATGCTGTCAACTTCCAGAACGTTTTGTCCACGCAGCCACTCCGGCGCCGTATCGTCATATCGGCCATCGTCCATCACCGGCGAATAGACCGCCAGCCCGCATTTTTGACCTGACATATAATCCTCAAGGCCGTGTCCGGGTGCGATATGAACAAGCCCCGTGCCGTCTTCGGTGGTAACGTAGTCGGCAAGGATAACCATATAGGCGTCCTTGTCCGTGGGATTCTTTTCCACAAACGGATGCAGATACCGAAGTCCTTCAAGCTCGCTGCCTCGGACTTTCTTTTCACTAATGTGGTATTGTCCCTTTTCCAAACCGCTTGTTGCAACTACCGCTTCAATCCGTTCGCTTACCAATATCGAGACAAACTTACCGCCGTTCCTTTCATAGCTTATCGCCGTATAATCCAGATGAGGATGCACAGCGACAGCCAGATTAGCCGTCAGCGTCCAGGGCGTGGTCGTCCATATCATAAAACAGACCTTTGCGTTTTCGGCCTCGCTGTGTTCAACCAGCCCGAGTTCAATCAGCCGCCTGATGCTTTCCTCGGCGACAGGAAAATTCACGAAGATACTCGGAGACGAAATATCCTTGTATTCCAGCTCTGCCTCAGCCAGAGCTGTCTCACACCCAATCGACCAGTGAATCGGCTTTAACTGTTTATAAACCAGCCCCTTGTCAACCAGTTCGGCAAATACCTCTAAAATCCCCGCCTCATACTGCGGGTCAAAAGTAAGGTAGGGATTGTCAAAATCGCCAAATATCCCAAGCTCCTGGAACTGCCTGCTTTGCACCTTGACGTATTTGCTCGCATATTTCATACAATCCCTGCGGATATCCAGCTTACTCACATGGTGTACCTTTTCACCAAGCTGGCCCACGACCTTCGATTCGATAGGCAGACCGTGGCAGTCCCAGCCCGGCACAAACGGTATATCAAACCCTGCCATAGTCTTGTATTTGACAACGAAGTCTTTAAGGACCTTGTTTAGAACGGTTCCCATATGGATATCGCCGTTGGCGTAGGGCGGCCCATCGTGAAGTATATACAAAGGCCCACCCCGCCGAGCGTCTCTTATCCTGCCGTAGATGTTCATCTTCGACCATTCTTTGCGTATCTGCGGCTCACGCTGAACTAAATTCGCCTTCATCGAGAAACCCGTCTTCGGCAGATTCAGCGTATCCCGGTAACCCTTACTTTTCTTGTCCTTATCCGACATCAAACAAATCCTTAAAATAATATCAAACTCAATATCCTAAAATACTTCAGCTGTCCTTGTCAAGCATACAGCCTGTTTTTGATTTACTTATGCGCCACCACAACCAGTCTTTTTGCTGTCTGGTCGTACGGCGAACCGCTCAAATCCCCGAAGACTTCCGCCCGCCCGAATCCACAGCTTTTGAGCAGCTCACACAGCTCAGCAGCTGAGTAAAGCCTTAGAGAAAGTCTACATTCATCCCGCCTGCCGTCCCTAATGATAATCCAGCGGCTGTCTACCGAGCCCCAGTCTTCACTGAGTTTTGCTTCTTCCAAAATGATAACGCCGTCTTCTTCCCTCCACCTCTTTTCCTGGAAGATTCGCGCCAGCACTTCTTTTCCCATAATATCTATTAGAAATTTGCCATCGTCTTTGAGCGACTTATATACGTTTTCGAGTACCCGCTTATCGTCCGCCGCCTCTTCGAAATATCCAAACGATGTAAACACGTTTATCACGGCATCGAAGGCATTCGGCTCGCAGAAACTTCTCATGTCCTCCTGCACAAACCGAATATTTAGTCCCTGCTCACCTGCCTTTTTATTCGCTTTTTCAATGTACAGGGCGGTCCTGTCCACGCCGGTGACGCAGTATCCCAAGCGGCCAAGTTCCAGGCTGTGCCTTCCCACTCCACAGCACAAATCGCAAATGCTAACGCCCGGCTGTAATTTTAGCAGCGACATTATCTGCTCGACCTCTTGCCTTGCCGACAGAATACGATCGCTGCCGAATAGTGCCGGCGCAAACGTCTCCCAGAATCCATCCTGCTCATACCATGATTGTTTCTTTGTCTTGTCCATAAAAAATCCTTTCAAACAAACATTAATTTATAGATCCTCCTGTATTTCCATAAACACAGTTTCCAGATATGGTGTGAATCCCATTTTAGCCCAAAACTCCGTTGATAATTTATTGGATTTTGCAACGCGGGCTTCGATGCGATGAACACCTTTTTCAGAAAACCAACTCTGAGCTTCTTTGAGGAACCTTTTCCCAATTCCCCTTCGTTGATATTTCTTCGTAACACCAAGGTCTTGAACAAGACCATATTCCTGCATCTCCAAAACCAGCGGATATTTTTCGATGAAAGCAAGGCAATATCCAACAAGGTTCTTACCCACTTCGGCCACAAATACATTAGAAGTCTCACTTGAAATATGGCCTGTTATAAAATCTGCAAAACCTTTATGTCCGTTTGCTGAACGACTGAAGAACCGATCAAACTCTTTGTGGAAGTCCATAAGCTCTTTCCACAGTTCAACAACTGCTGATACGTCTTCTACTGTTGCTTTTCGTATAGTAAATTCTTTTTCCATACTGTCTCCTTCTCAATAAAAAAGCCTTCCAGAGTTAGCCGCTCTGAAAGGCCTTTAACATACCAAATATAGCTCTCTCAGGGCAGCTTAAGCTTCTCCTTTATAATTATAATAACCGCATTAATCAGGACCTCTTCTGAGCGCATAGACGATATGTCGCCTTTATAGCTTCTTGCCCTGATTTGTCTGTTATTCTCAGTATTATTCATACAACTAAACTCTATCAAAACCAATAACCGAAAGCTATTGTTATCTACTAAAATACTCGGCCAATGTCAAGCCACAGTTTAAAAAATCTTTGTAATCAGTAAATCTCTTGCTGGAAACAGTAGTCCCTGGCCCCACTGTGAACAAATCCGCTAACCACCAGATGACAAAACCTTTTGCATTTAATCCGGAAAAAGCTATAATGTTGATGAGTAGATGTATTAAGATGGGCAAGATAAAAAAGACGATTACAAAACATAAGCGAAGTTTGCACAGTCGCCTGACCCGCCGTCAATTATTGAAATACGGGGTATATGGCGGCCTGGCCGCCGGCCTGCAAAGCAGTCTTTGGCTGACCGGCTGCAACAGGAGAAAATTGTCCTCCGACCGGCCCAATATCCTCTGGATTGTCTGGGATACGGTGCGGGCCGACCACCTCAGTCTTTATGGTTATAGCAAGCCAACGACCCCTTTCCTTGGTAACTGGGCACAAAAAGCTCATATATTTGATAACTGCACTTCCATCACAAATACAACGGTTCCAACGCATGTCTCGATGTTCACCGGACTTATGCCGAGTGAACACCGGCGGAATAACACGGAAAACTATCTCGGCGGCGCGTTCGTCACATTGGCGGAGCTTCTGCACGATTGTGGTTACCAGACCTATATGTATTCTGCTAATCCACATATCAGCCGAGAGCGAAACTTTGCGCAGGGCTTTGACATCGCCGAGCATCCCTGGGATAGCAAGTACAAGGATGAGGTATTGCAGCGATTGAGGCAGAAGATTGTTCCGCAGAATCGCTATGGACAGATACCTGTAAGAATCGGCTCTTCTATGGTTTCGCCTGCTTTGACCAAGGATGGCGGGGAGGTGCCGCAGCGAGGGGTAACGCAATGGTTAAAAAACTGCAAGCAAAACCTTCCCTTTTTTATATTCCTGAATTATATGGAGGCCCACCAACCTTACCTGCCAATGGAGTTTTATCGCAGGCAACTGATGGGTTCGGACCACGTGCAAAAATCGTATGATATCGACCGTTCATTGGTGCCAATGTGGAGCTACACCTTCGGGTTGAAAGAATATAGTAAGGAAGCAATTGAGATAACAAAGCTGACATACGATGCGGCAGTGATAGAGCTTGATGATTTGCTCAGGGATTTAATAACCTCGCTCGATGCCAATGGCTATGTGGATAATACGGTTGTGATAGTTACTTCGGACCATGGAGAGCTCCTTGGGGAGCATCACATGCTGGACCACCAGTATTCGGTGTATGAGCCCTTGATTCGGGTTCCATTGGTGGTTTATTATCCAGAGCGATTCTCACCGGGCCGCGATGGGCGACCGGTGACAAATCTTGACCTGTTCCCGACGGTGCTGGAGTTGGCGGATGTCGAAACACCACAGGGGTTGCATAGTGTTGCTGTCAGTTTGTTACGGCCGCAAGAGCAGCGGCTCCGCGTGGCGGAATGTCCCGCCTTTGCGACACGGCAGTTTGGCATAATTAAGCAGTTTTATCCGGATTTTGACCCGACGCCCTGGAGCAGAACGTTAAGGGCGGTTTACCAGGGACAATACAAGTACATCTGGGCATCGGATGGAAGGCATGAGCTGTATGATTTGGCGGCCGACCCGGACGAGCTGAGAAACCTCATTACCATTAAATCCAATCTTGCCGAAAAGCTGGCGAAAATTCATGATGACTGGGTAGTAAGTTTCAAACCAGGTAAGCGTGTACCGCTGCAAGATAGACCGCTAACGGAAGAGGAACGGCGGCGGCTGGAATCCTTGGGCTATATCGGTTCCGGGCGAGAGTAATCCATTGCTATTATTTGGTCGTTAGCAAGGCAAACGAATTGCCGTATTGCACGCTATCAATCATACCGGCCATTGAAATATCTGTCAGGCCGGATAAACGCCGTCAATGCCCCGAAAGGCCTTTAACGTCCGAACTCCACTGTGAACAAATGCGTCAATCACCAGCTGACAAAAGTTTTTGCATTTAATCCCGGAAAAAGCTATAATATCAGTAGTAGGTGTATTAAGATGAGCAAGGCAAAAACTGTTCCGAAACATAAGCAAAAATTGCACAGCCGCCTGACCCGGCGACAATTATTGAAATACGGTGTATATGGCGGACTGGCTGCTGGTCTGCAAAGCAGTCTTTGGCTGACCGGCTGCAGCAGAAGACAAAGCAAAAGACCTAACTTCGTGTTTATCCTCGTAGATGCCTTACGCCCAGACCATCTGCCAGCTCATGGGTATGAAATCGATACTGCACCAAACATCCAGCGGCTGGTACAGCAAGCTGTACTCTTCGAGCGGGTAATTGCTCCCTCCAGTTGGACAAAAACCTCAATGGCCTCCATTATGGCCGGTTGCAATCCGTCCCGACACGGTGTACAGGGTGTCAAAGATGTCCTCCCCAGCAGGCTTACTACTCTTGCTGAAGAGCTTGCTGATAACGGGTACTGGACAATAGGGATTAACACTAACCCTTGGCTCAAACCTCAATTTGGTTTTAATGTCGGTTACCATATCTACCAAACACTTCCAATCACTTATGAGTGGGGTAACGCCTCGGACGTTAATCGTGAGGCAATAACCTTGTTGGGGAAAAACGCACAAAAACAGCCCTTTTTTCTCTATCTGCACTATATGGATGTCCACTCACCATATTTGCCGGAAGCGCCGTTTTTCTCTGCACCGCCTTTGACTATCCCAGGTCGGGGCACCATAATGGATTATGAACTGGAGCGGTTGTACCGTCAGGAGAACTTCCATGGCCCGGGTGTCCAGCAGCGCGTAATTGACCTCTACAATGGCGAGATTCGGACTGCCGATGCCGCCATAAGCCAACTGCTCAAAGACCTGAAGGAGTTGGGTCGCTTTGACAATACCATCTTTGTGATTACTGCCGACCACGGCGAAGAGTTCCGCGAACACGGAAAGACCGAACATGGCAAGAACCTCTATCCAGAGGTATATGAGGTGCCACTGATATTGTTTGGACCAGACTGGCTGCCCACAGGGAGAAGAATCAGTGCTCAGGTCCGCTCAATTGACATTGCTCCGACGTTGCTCGTTCTGGCTAACCTGCCTGTCCCGGAGCAGTTCGACGGCGAACCACTGCTGCCGATGAGAACCGATGTCCTCCAAGACCGCATCGCAGTAGGTGCTGTTGGCCTAAACGACTGGCTTCCCGAACTCGATTACGGGATGGTCGTCTCTCGTGAATATCTATACTTGCGGGAAAGAAATAACAATGTCATAGAGTTTTACGACCTGCAGTCTGACCCCGGCGCCAAAAATAATCTTGGGGCCTCTCACCCAAAGGTGGCTGCTTACGCCGAACTTGAAGAAGATATAGCCACCAGAACAACCGAGCAAACGGAGCTGGACCAGCAGACAATCGACCAGCTCAAATCCCTCGGTTATTTACGATAATCGCTTCGGAAAGCGCCCAGCGGTGAAAAAGATGCAAACATCACAGTGTTATTGTTGTGACCTCTTAAACAAGAACGAGCCATCCGGTAGTGCTTTCACAAACTTAAACTCTCTTGTGAATTCATCAGACCTGATAAATTTGCCATAATTTGTATTTGGATTTAATCTCCAGTTTGGTGTCAAAATGTAATCAATTGGGAGGTAATTATCATTAATTTTTAGCAAGTCGACTGGAAAAGTAGGAAGTCTTAGAGAACGACAACCTGCCTCCAAAGTAATTATATAGGAAGTATGCGCAGCAATAATCGTGTTTCTATCAGCTATTTGCTTAATAAATTCGTACGATTCGTGCTCACTTGCGCTCACCGGCGGGGGCCAGTTCTTATGAATCATCGTAGTGTTGTAAAGCCTAAAAATTCCAAACAAAATCAACCCATAAAAGGCCACATGCTTTAATTTCCTTAAATAGCTGAACTGGATATTACCAAAAAACAGAAATATTTCATGGATACCGACAATGTATATTAATGGCTGTAATGGGGTGTAGAACCGCGTTCTATGAAGTGTCAAACTGACGGTTAAGAAAGTGCAAAAAACCAGGACAATCGTTCCGTCTCTAAAAATATTATAGCGTTTATCACTGGAATGCTTCCGGTAGATAAAAGATATGAGCAAGAAAAGTAAGAAGATACTATCTGGTGGAAAAGTCTTAGCCCAATACTTAGGATTTACAATGTTTAAAATATTTCTTAAAAACTTCTTAGTGATGTCTAATCCATAGTGCCTCAAAATTTCCGAGGTTTCAAGAGGCGCTTCAAGCTCCATTTCCAAATCGGGATGCGAGGGAAGCGTACCTATGGTCAGATTTCTCGAATTAGAAAAAGAAAAGGTGGGGTCCCCAGCTACAACTATATTTCTGATGAACCAGGGACCGGCCGCAATAAGAAAACCAGTTAATAATAGAACAGTGCTGGAAAGCCTTGCCTTTCTTTGATTGCTAATCCATATATACAAGGCAGCAAGTGGGAATAATAAAATAAACTGACTTCTGGTCAGATAACCCAGGCCGCATATTATCCCCATCGCTAAACATTTCCATCTTAGCATTTTTCCTGAAAAACCTATTAAAAAAAGAGTAAGAGTGAGAAAAGTGGCCAATGACTCTGTCATCCCATCGTAGCTGCCTACGAAAACAAGCGGATTAGCAGCATAAAAAATAGTGCTGATAATAGCTACATTCAGGTTCGTAAGCTTCGTTGCTAAAATAAACAATACTGGTATGCTCAACAAAAACATCATTCCCGACTGTAGCACAGCGGCCTTAATGATATCTTTGGTAATTTTATATGAAAATGCATTAAGAATTGTTGGAATGGGACATCGGTAAAGATTAGGCCAGTTTTCCTTCTTTAGATAACCCTTTTTGTGAAAAAAGGGGATGTGTCTTGGAAAAATTTGTAAAGTTGAGAATCCATTACCATTGCTAATTTCTCTGCCCATTTGGGCATAATCGTAAGCATCGGGGCGCTCAAAATGAACTGTACTAAATCCCCAAACCCATATAATAGCTATTACCGAAAGTATTAAAAAACAAAAAGCATATTCTCTTTTAAAATTACAAAAGTTGCTTAACATTTTTGCTTTACAAAATTCAGTATATAATAAATTTGTTTCCGTTCACAGTATTTTAGATAATTGAAGTAAAAGTTTGTTTTTGTC
>CAYONQ010000097.1:0-8388 GCA_964405375.1 uncultured Pirellulales bacterium | reverse complement strand
TTCCCGATAAATTTTTTCCGCCATTTCTTTGTCCTGATAAACAAAAAGCGAGGCCGAACCCGCCTCGCTCTAAAAAACTTCTGTAGAAAAAATTAATTTTCAGCCGCTTGTCTTCTCGGCGGGCTTGTAATCTCGCTTGGGCGGCTTTTGAACAAGACCCATACGTATGGCCTTGGCTGAGACCCTTACCCGACAAACCTTGCCGTCAATAACGGCTCGAACCTTTTGTATGTTCGGCTTGAACTTTCTCTTGGTAATACCGGTAACCTTTCTGCCGACACCGCCGAGGTGCTTGGCCTTACCGCGCCGGCTGATGCTGTTGCCGGCAATGGTCTTCTTACCTGTAAATAAACAGACTCTTGACATTCCGTATGCTCCTAATCTCGTATCTCATCAATTGTAGTTCGTTTCTCGTCCCGCGAGTAGCGAACAACGAGCCAAATATATGATTTTTCAGCAAAATTGCAAGCCCAAACCAAATTTTATCCCCAAAAGCCCATTTTCATAATTTACACGCTATTTGTTACCTTTTTCAGTTGTACAACTTCAGCAACAGTCAACGGCCTGAATTTGCCGACGCCGAGGCCTCGGGCAGTAAGTTTGCCGATTCGGGTTCTCTTAAGCGACTTTACAGGCAAACTGACCTTCGCCAGCATCCTGCGGACCTGCCGGTTGAGTCCCTGTCGAATAGTTATCTCAAGCAAAGCCCGTTTGTAACTGCGTTTTAATATCTTTACCGATACCTTAGCCGTTTTGCCTTCAGAGAGCCAAACGCCCTTTTTTAACTTCTCTATCTGCCCGGCTTCAATTGCGCCCTCGACCTCAGCCAAATATGTCTTAGCGACAGCATACCTCGGGTGCGTCAATCTGTTTGCCAGCTCGCTGTCGTTGGTCAGAACAATCAGACCGGTCGTATCCATATCCAATCTGCCGACACAAAAGATTCGCTGCCTGCATTTGATAATATCAATTGCTGTTTTTCTGCCCTGCGGGTCCGAGCTCGTGCAAACCACGCCTTTGGACTTATTCAAAAGAAAATATATCTTCCGGGCAGCGCCGATTTTCTTGCCGTTTACGGTTATAACGTCTTTTTCAGGGTCAGCGAAGACCGGCAGTTTATCCACCACCTTCCGGTTCACACGGACGGCCCCATCGAGTATCAGCTCTTCGCATTTTCTGCGCGATGCCACGCCCGCCGCCGCAAGAACCTTCTGTAATCTTTGCTCAGCCATAATTCATAACGAACGATTTGCCTTTTCCAACGAGTATCGAGCATCTATATCTTAATTTTGCACTCTCCATACATCGAAGGTCATAACGCCGTTTTTCGCTCGGGTGGGGTGTGTTGCCTTTACAAAACCCGGCGGCTGCAGCAGCCGAGGCGGCGTTACACCATCGAGCGGCAGCTCGTAGCTTTTCCAGGTGCCGCTGCGGTTTGAGTGCATCAGCAGCACCTCACCGCCCGGGTCAACAAACGGGCCGTGACTCAAACCCTTATCGTCATTCGCCAGCGGCGTAAAATCCCCGCCTTGGGCCGGCATCTTACAAATCTGATGCCTGCCGTTGACATCCGTGAAGAAGTAAATCCATTCACCGTCCTTCGAGTACCACGGTCGATACCCCAATACTTCATCATTTAAAAGCTTCGGCTCTGCGCTTCCGTCAGCCGGAACCGACCACAGCCGAAACTCAGCGACGGCGGCGCTGCGATTAGAGGCAAATACGATGGTCGCCCCGTCCGGGCTAAAGCACGGACGCTGGTCCTGGTGACGACCGAAAGTTACCCGCCGAACGTTTTTCCCGTCGGAATCCATAGTAAAGATATTTATTACTCCGTCTTTAGGCGGCGGGAATCTGGCAACATCCGCAATCTGTGCCGGCTTATGGCCTGATGCGCGGTCGGAGCAGAAGACTATTTTTCGCCCATCCCACGAGAACACCGCATTGTCGGAACACGAATCCGGCCCGGTAAGTGCCGTAATCTCATCTGTGACAAGATTGGCCTTCCAGATGCGTGACGGCCCCGATACACCCCCGAAAAACACAACTTCCTCTCCATCCGGGTGGATACAGGGATGAATATAGGTGCCGTCACCCGGCGTAATTCGCTTGACCGTCCCATCCGCAAACCACGCAAACACATCAGCCCCTAATACCTTCGCCTGTGGTTTGGCGCTTTTGCCGAACCCCTCTTTATTGTTTGACTCACCGCATCCGGCAAACATCACTGCCTCCCCGCAAAACAAAAATAACATTACTAATCTCCGCATAGCTTAACCCCTTAAATCGGCTCATCGAGTATCCGGTTAGGCACTTTTCCCTGCCTGTCAGGATTACGCACTATTGACTACTGATTAGTGATTATTGTATAGTTTAGCGATTATGATAACAACAGTTGTTTTCGATTTAGACGATACGCTCTACGACGAAATCGAGTATTGCAAGAGCGGCTTTGATGCTGTCTCTGATTTTCTCGCACGATTGCCCCAGTTCCCCCCCGCCGAACACATCTTCGATTCCCTATGGAAGCAGTTCACCAGCGGCGACCGCACAAAGACGTTTAACACCGCTCTCGACGAGCTTGGTATTGGCTGCGACGATAAGCTCATAGGTGAACTGGTAAAGGTCTATCGCAGCCACACGCCGAAAATAACACTGCCGGACGACAGCAGGGACATTCTCGACCGGCTACACGGCAGATACACGCTGGCGCTATTAACGGATGGCTTCCTGCCGGCCCAGCAGTTAAAGGTAGAGATACTGGGAATCGAAAGATATTTTAAGTGTATAATTTATACCGAAGAACTTGGAAGGGATTGCTGGAAACCGTCGCCGGCCGGCTTTGAAAAACTAACGGAAACGCTAAATATAAAGCCGCAAAACGCAGCTTACGTCGCCGACAACCAGCAAAAGGATTTTATCGCACCGAACCAACTGGGGTTTTTGACGGTTCAGCTAATCCGCCCCGCCCGCATACACACCGAAATCTCCGATGCACCCGACGCCGAAGCACAATACGTAATACACAAAATCAGCCAGCTGCCTCAGCTTCTGGAGAAACTCTGAGATAGCTTGAACATTTTTTGGTATTCTGATTTGTAGCGCTATCGCAATCCTCACACTGGTCAGCTTGGACAATGAGCCATCACCGGCTATTTTGCCGTCTGCACCTCGGAATTTTCTTGTCTGATTGTGTACTTTATGCCGGCAACTTTGTCGTCTATGAGGTAACCATCAGGGAAAGGAACCGTGAAAATACTTTCATCAAAGTTGGGGTCATTTGCAACAACATTACTCGCACGATAGACAGTCCGTTGACAAGGTTCTCCAGGTTTATCCGGGTCCGACTCAATAGATGCTTCCATCGGCCACCATATACCCTCTGCCACCTTTTGCAATTTGTTTACCTTTATAATACGCAGGAGCCGCTCGCTGCCGTCCTCACGGATGCGTACGTATTCACGCCCGAGCAATGCAAAGCCCCGGTTGGGGTCAAGCCAGTAGCTGATGTGTGCCCCCCATTCTCGCTCTCCTGAGCCAAATTTAATGCACTCGACTCCCTGAAATTCTTCGAGGGCAACTTCAAACGCCTTAGCTTCCAATGCAGCGGGAGAAGCAGCGGCCCGGAAAAGTCGAGAAAATGTACGACCTTGTTCCTTATCTTCGTCACTAAAGAAAAAATGGAATGAAAACCCCTGTCCTGTACAACTGGCGAGATAATTATCTCTTAATTGTTTAGGAGCATCGGCAAGAAGTTTTCCTTCTTTCAAAGGAAATGTTTTCCCACTGTGTCCTCTTGTATGATGGATGACCCTACCGTGCTTGCCGTCAAAACCAACAGAATAGCTGCTTTCTCCATATGGAGCAGCGCCGTCTCGCCATCTGAGAACCTCTTTGTGCACATTCACTCTCGCCTTTCCTTTAGGGTTCCCATCGAACCAGGCGGTGCAGGAAACATAAATCGGTGTTCGCTGCCACGGCTCACACGGGTCGGACAAGTTTGTCTTTGTCTCAACCCACGTCTCCGACTCAACTTTCAGGTTTAAAAAGGGCCTTTCTTCGGCCGCTTCAATTACCGGAATCAGAGTGTTTATCTCTTCTACAGACAGAATCGATATGGGTTCCTCTGCTTGAGCAATTACTGAGATACCAAGGAAAATACAAAACAGCACCGTCTGCAAAGTCGGTTTTATGGACAAACGAGATATCCTTAATATAACATTCCGTCGCTCACTACTTGATAATACTTTACTAACCATGGTTTAGCCCTTTCTTTTCCTGACACAAAAAATGGTCGAACATAATCTTCTTCCTTATGCTATAAAAACTTCCATTTATCCAACTAAATCTACGGGCAAACGTCACGTGTCCCAACTTCCTCAGGATTCCACAAGTCTGGTGTTCCTGTACAAGTACAGTCTTTCCACGGAGGCAACCACGTGATTACGTCCTCACATACTATCGGTTTTAGCTTAACACAGTATGTTGAAGTCGTACAACCCGGTGCACAATCAGCACAGGTAGCGTTTTTCCCTGAGCCCTCAATTACTTCCCAACTACAACTATCACCCGGGTGTAGACAGCCATGATTTGTATCATGAATCCAGGTGCAAAGCGGATCTAGGACTGGTGGGTTTGTCCACGTGCAGGTGGCACCGCCGTTCGGGTTACATTTATCTATGCAGATATTATTGTGACAGCATTCCTCAGAACTACATATATAGTCACACACACCGGTAGTTTCATTACATTCTTCACATTCACCTAATATCGCACATTGAATATCGACACAGTCGCCAGCCACGCAAATCATGCAATCAGCACATCTTGATACGCAGTTTCCCTGGCCGTCACATTCCATGCAGTTGTCGGGGTCGCAGCAGGCACCATCACAACAGGTTGTCCCGTTGTTACAGCACGTGCCGTCACAACAGAACTGCGTACTAGGGTTGCAATCATACGTGCAATTGCAGCTCGGCGTGGGACAGGTGTAGCAGTCGGGACATTGGTGGTCGTAACGGCAGTTCCCTCTCCACTGGCAGTCGCAGTTGCTGTCGCAATACCTACACCGCCCGCACGGAGGACAGCCCTCCCACACACACTCGCAATCTTCAATATCACAGTCCTCACAATCATCGCAGGGTGGATCACAACCGCCTAATAGTTGATGAGCATTCATAAATAATAATGAATAGGTCACCAAAACCGCTAAATATTCCCTCGTCGTTCCTTTCATAACAGCGCTCTCCCTGTTTTTCAAGTTTATTTTTAATTCGTTCGCCGGTCTTCAAGCCAGGCCCGCACTGTCTCTATCCGGCTGTCATTCGGGTCAGCAGTGGTTATAAACTCGCTATATGCCTCCGCCGCCTCGTCCAATTGGCCCATTTGCTCATAAGCCCTGCCCAGCACGTATAGTATATGGGCTGTTTTTTTGCTGTCGGGATACCTGCTCAGATAAAGCTCAAAATACTCAGCTGCCCGGTCCCACTGTCCTTTCCCGAAATTCAGCCACCCTAATTCCTCGCAGGCGTACCCGAATCGCTTGTAATTCGGATATTCTTCGACAATCGTCCTGTATGCCTGCTCTATCTGCAGCTCCGCCTCCTCCTCCGACAGAGCACCCGATTCCCTTAACGCCTCTAAACACCTGCCGATGAAGAACCAGGCGTGGCCGGCCAACTGATAGCCGCTGTAGTCGCCAATCACCTTCTGGTAGTATTCTATCGCTTTTTCATACTGGCCTAACTTGCGATAGCAGTCACCTGCAAGGCGGTGCCGTTCCGCCGTGCTGCTGGTAACCGGAAATTGTTCTGTCAGCATCTCGTACATCGCTGCGGCTTTTTGTAAGCAGCTTCGAAATTGGTCATTTGGCTCGTTATTACTCTCCATCAGCAGGAAACTGGCCTTCCTGTAATACCGTCCTGCTATCCGCGCCAGCGCCTCTGGCAAAGCCGGATGGTCATTAAAATCGACAATCAACCCGTCAGTAGCTGTCTGGGCCTCTTCTGCCTGGCCGGCATCGATGAGTTGAACTATCCGGTTCGTCGGTATTTTTATCTCGGCGCTGCCGCCGTATAAGCTGGCGGAATACTGATACGCTATCTGCTGATTGATGCTTTCTGTCTCCTCGTATTGCTCCGCCTTTTCATACCTTCTTGCGATTGCCTTAAGTGCTGCCGCTAAATGCGAATGGCCGGCGAAATCCGCAGTCAATTTATCGACCCCCGCGCCTGCCGCGCTGTAATTAGATGATTCGATGAGCGAAAATATATCCATCTTCGGAATAATTATTTTCGCTCTCGCTGCGTGCGAGCTGTCGGGATACCGCTGGATTACCTGCTGATAGATACTCTTTGCCTGCTCGTAGTTCTTTGCCTTTTCGTATCTGCCTGCTATATCGTAAAGTGCCTCCGACATATCCTGATGGTTGGGGTAATCGGCAATTAAGCCGTCAATCGCCGTCTGAACGGCGTTCGGCTCCTCTGATTCAATAAGTGAATAAATGTCCGTCCTTTCTACAGCTAATTCTGCCCTGTCGGCTGCGGAACTTTCAGCATACTGCTGGATTATCTGCTGATACAAACTCGCCGCTTTTTCGTATTTCTTCGCCCTTTCGTACCTCCTTGCTATATCATAAAGGGACAATGGCAATTCAGGATTGTCATTAAAATCTGCAATCAAACTGCTCATCGCCACAACAGCGGCAATCTCGTCTTTCAGCTCGATACAGGACAAAACAGCTATCCTCGGCCCTGCTAACTGTGCCTTCCCGGCAGACAAGCTTTCGGGATATTGCTGAATGATTTGCTGATAGATACTGTTTGCGTCCTCGTATTTTCTCGACCGCTCGTATATCCTTGCGATGTCGTAAAGCGCTGTCGGCAGACCCGGATGGCCGGAAAAATCCGCACCTAATTCGTTGAGACGCATCTGAGCATCACCATCTCTTTTAGCCGAGCGGTACGAGATTATAAGATTTTTATGTGCCGTCAGCGCATAATCGCTTCCCGGATAATCCCGTGTAATTTCTTGATAGATTGCCTCCGCCTGTGCCGGATACCACTTATACGTCTCTACCTTTTCAAGCTGAGCCGATACATCTGCAGAACTTTCCCCTGTGGCCTGGGAAAACACAAGGCCGAATAGAGCTAACATTACGAACAGGGCTAAAACCGCAAAAAGAGCTTTCTTAACCATTATTTTGACCTCCCGCTTGATTTAAGGTTAGATTTGCTGTTTTTTTAGACCGTAAGCGCTCGTGCGAACGCAGCGTGCTTCTGAATATCCCCGTTGTCCCCATTAATATTCCCCCAAAAGATGCTTGGAATTTACCACTGGGCAGGTACTCTGTCAATAAAAAAAGGGAAAAAAAGGTAACCGGTCAGTTATGGGTGGGTAGATTTTGATTTTTGATTATTTTTTATGAGATTCAAGTCTGATACGGACAATTTCCGATAAAACCCCAGTTTGACAAGGTAAATTGAACAAATCAGACAGAGGTCTCAATGACTTATTGCCAGGGATGTCTCAAAAAACAGCGAAAAATTAACGAGCTTGAAGATGAAATAGTTTCTCTCAAAGCAAAGCTGCGCTATCAGCAACGTTCAGCGAAAGAAGGGTTTTTCGGCTCATCTACACCATCGGCGAAGATTCCGGTCAAGGCGAACAGCCAAAAAGCACATCAACGTAATCGAGGCGGCGGCAAGGTGGGTCATGAAGGTCATGGCAGGGCAAGTATTTGCGAAGAAGATGCAGACAAAGTAGAGAAAATTCCTATTGGCAATATTTGCCCGGATTGCGGAAGTGCTCTTGAACCAAAAGGCATCAAAGTCAGAACAGTAATAGACTGTCAGCCGGTGAAGATGAAAAAGATAGTATATCATCTACATCGCAAACGTTGCCCCAAATGCAAAAAGCTCATTAGTGCCAGGCCGCCAGGTGTTCTTGCCAAGTGTTTGTATTCAAACCAACTGCTGACGTATGTGGCGGTTCAGCATTATATTTACGGCAACACATTAGGCCAGATTGAAAAGCAGACAGGCGTCGGTTACAGCAGCCTTGTTGATGCAATGCACCAGTTGTCGAAAAGGTTGAAAGATGTTCCGAATGCATTGATAAAGGCTTATCGGGACTCTCTGGTCAAACACGCCGATGAGACAGGTTGGCGGACAGACGGCAACAATGGATATGCCTGGCTGTTCTGCACACCTAAAATCAGTATCTTCAGGGTTCGCAAAACTCGTTCTGCGACTGTAGCGAGAGAAGTATTCGGTGAAAAACCCGTGCCCGGAGTTTTGGTAGTGGACCGCTATAATGGCTATAACAAAATGCCCTGCTCGATTCAGTATTGTTATGCTCATCTGCTGCGAACTGTCAAAGATTTGGAAA
>CAYONQ010000096.1:0-8532 GCA_964405375.1 uncultured Pirellulales bacterium | reverse complement strand
AGATGAGAAGAATGCCTACGGCACAACGACCGGTGTTGTGTGGAGCTTTACGACGTGGGCTGAGTTTGACCCCAATCTTGGTCTTGTCGGCTGGTGGAGGTTTGAAGAGGGTTCCGGCAGCATCGCCTACGATTCGAGCGGCAACGACAACGACGGCACGCTCTATGGTGACCCCAACTGGGTCGCCGGTATGGAGGGAATCTACGCACTTGATTTCGATGCTGATGGTGATTACGTTAATGTTCCGGATACCGATGACAGTCTTGACGTCGATAGCAACATCACTATTGCCGCCTGGGTGAAGCTGAATAGCACCGCCGCCGCTGTTACTATTGCGGGCAAACAGCCCAGCGGTGTGGCGGCAGATAACTTTCCGGGAAATTATTTATTCATGATGGTCGCAGGCGGTAAGTTGAGGTTGGTACATCAAACCAGTACAGGTACTGACTTTGTGTATTATGAATCAACTACTACTGTGGGTGCCGGAGACTGGGACCATGCGGCTGTTACTTTGGTTGAAGGGGGCACCGTCGAGTTCTATATAGACGGTTCTCCGGCGGGAACCACCGCACAAACTGCGACCTTTGGCATACTTAATGATGAGCCCGTAAGAATAGGCGTTAAAAAGAATGCGGTTGGTTGGTTTAACGGCAAAATGGACGATGTGCGGATTTACGACCGTACTTTGACTGATGAGGAAATCGAGCAGCTTTATCAGGCGGGATTGGGTTACAAGGCATTTGACCCCCATCCTGCTGATGAAGGTGTAGGTGTGAACCCGAATGTTATCCTTAGCTGGTCGCCGGGGTACGGGGCGGTCTCGCACGATGTGTACTTCGGCACGGATTCTACACCGGATTCAGGTGAGTTTCAGGGCAATCAGCCGGGCACTACCTTCGACCCCGGGGCTATGAGCTACAGTACGACCTACTACTGGCGGATTGACGAGAAGAACGCCAGCGGCACAACAACGGGTAACATCTGGAGCTTTACGACGGAGTCGGTGCCGGCTCCGCCGGGCCAGGCCAGCAGTCCCAGTCCGTCGGATACGGCGACCGATGTGAGTATAAGCGCCAATCTTAGCTGGACGGCGGGTAGCGGTGCGACCAGCCATGATGTGTATTTCGGGACGGATCCGACGCCGGATGCAAGTGAGTTTCAGAGCAATCAGCCAGGCACTACCTTTGACCCTGGCATTATGGATGTCAGCACGACTTACTACTGGCGTATTGACGAGAAGAACGCCGGCGGCACAACACCGGGTAACATCTGGAGCTTCACAACAGGAATAGCACCAGCAGGCCCCGGCCAGGCCGGCATTCCCTATCCGTCGGACGGAGCGGCAGATATAAGAACCACAACCGCCTATCTGAGCTGGAAGGCCGGTTCTGATGCGACCAGCCGGGATGTGTACTTCGGGACGGATTCTACGCCGGATGCGAGCGAGCTCCAGGGCAACCAGATAAGTACGACCTTTAAGGCCAGTGCTATGGCCGAGGGGGTTACGTACTACTGGCGGATTGACGAGAAGAACGCCGGCGGCACGACAACCGGTGATGTGTGGAGCTTTACGACATCGGTTTTCCCGGATGTGGATGATGTGAAATGGAGCTATGTAATAGCTCAGCCGTGGGACAGTCCCGACAGATTGGACCACTTTGATGACTTTATTACCACTAACGGTGCGCACCCGCGTCTGTTATTAACACAGGCGGATGTAAACGACCTAAAATCCAAAATCACTTCCGGAATGTACAATGATATCTGGCTTGTTATTAAGGGCAAGGCGGACGGCTATCTCAGTTCCAATCCGAGAAATAATCCCGGCAGCGAAAGCGACACCCGCAGCGACGGCGACGTTCCTCCGTGGCTGGCTATGGCGTATCTGATGACGGATAACACGGCGTATTTAAATAAGGCGGTAAGCTGGCTGACAACGGTGTGTAACTATTCGGAGTGGGACGGTGACCGCAGCTTGGGCGCCGGTCACTGTCTTATGGGAGTGTCACTGGCCTACGACTGGCTGTACAACGATATGACGCCCACACAGCGGAATACGATACTAAACGGGTCGTCAGGAACCAGAGGGTTAACTTATTTTGCGAACCGGATGGCAAACGTCGTCACCCCGCAGCATAATGATATGTATCTTGCAAACCACTGCCAGGTGGAATACGGCGGGCTGGCTGCTGCGGGATTTGCCCTTTATGGTGATGTTGCAGGCGCCGAGGTCTGGTTAAGGAAGGCATACAATATCTTCGATGCGGCTTTTAGAGTGTGCGGCAACGACGGCGGCTGCACGGAGGGACATCAATACTACGGGTTAAAGACGGAATTTCAGATGCACTTCGATAAAATGGCAAAACAACTTCTGGGAAGAGATTTTTACGCAGAAAGCGAATGGCTGAGAAACATCGGCAGCTTCATTCTCTACTCCAACCTGCCTGACTTTAGCTCCGGCGACAATGTTATGCGGTACGGAGACACCTCAAGCTATACCTACGGCAGCCACGGTCCTGTTTATCAGATGTTTAACGTTGCCAGCGAGTACAACGACCCATATTTCCAGTGGCTGGCTCTGGAGATGTTCGATAGAACAATAGGAACCGGCGACAGGATGGGCTGGTCATGTCTGTTATGGTATGACGATACGATTGCTTCCACTACGCCCAGCGCCGGCAATCTGCCAACATACAGGCACTTTGAGAGTACCGGCTGGATTACGAGCCGGAGCGGCTGGGATGCGGATGCGGTTATGGTGGGCTTTAAGTGCGGGCCATTCCACGGTCATGCCGTTCAGGCCTTATACGATGAGATGACAAGCTTTCAGCAATTGAACGGGGGGCACGGCCACCCGGATGTGCAGCATTTCAACGTCTATGCTTACGGGAAGCGGCTGGCAACCGACGACGGCTACTCAAAACCAAAATGGACATACTATCAAAGTACTATGCTCGTAGGAACCGGCGGCATCAATGCGTCCGGCCAGCTTGGTGATACCTACACCAGCGGCTCGAGCTGGTTTGACAGAGATGAGGTATTCAACGCAGGGGCGACCAGCGCCATAATCAAGGCCGAGAGCACGACGGAATATGATTACATCATCGGCGACGCTGAGAACATCTATCGTGAGCATTATGACAACGGCGGCGACCTGACGAAATTCCTGCGACACTTTATCTATATCAAGCCGGACATTATCGTGATTGTTGATGAGCTTGGGTCTAACTCAACCGCTTCGGGTTATTACCAGTGGCGAATGCGCTACGAGGGTTCCGCCAGCGGAAGCGGCGATTACTACACCGTCTCAAACAGCGATGTGCGGATGGATACCCATTTCGTGCATACTCAATCCATCAGCACGAGCGTCAGCGGAACTTACATACTGGCCGGTTTCGACAGCACGGGCTCAGACCTGCTGGTAACGGTTCTGCACCCGAGGCGAAGCACCGACCCTGCCTGCACGATTGATTATTCATCGATTGTCGGGACAGACATTGAACTGACCATAACCACAGCCAGCGGGACAATAAGCGTTGACCTTGACTTAGCGACACAGGATGTGACAATTTATTGAGGATATAGAATTAGCTTTGAGTTTTAGTTAGCTGATTTTGTATTTTGCGAAACAAATCCCGCTTTTTGCCTGGGAAACTGGGCGAAGCGGGATTTTTTTATTTTTCGGCTGATTTGGGCAAATTCAATCCGGCCTTTTTTGCTCAATACAGGCCGCATTTGAGCCGATAAAGCTGTTGAGACGTGCCTAAATTACATCGAGCTAAAGGGAGATTAAAAGATGGGAATCCAAAACTGGACAGAAGACATTATTCTCGTTGAACTGCACCGGGAACCACGAATGGAGGGCGAACTGACAACGACCGTTGACATCGTCAACGACAGAGACGACTGTGACGTGGTACTGGATTTTTCCGAAGTCGATATCATTACCTCTTCGAGTTTGTCAAAATTACTGAAGCTGCGCAAGTTATTGGAGGACTGCGGCCGGCGGCTTATCTTCTGCAGCGTTCAGGACCTGACCAGAAAGGCCTTCAAAATAACAGGGCTCGAAGGCATCTTCGAGGTTGCCGATGACAAATCCGCCGCCTCAGCGGTTTTGCAGGGTGTCAATTAGCCGACAGCTTAGCTCGTATGTCGGCCTCTTCACATAAGCCGAGTATATAAAACAATATCGTTACCGGCCCGACGTCACAAACTGCACATAACATTCATTCTTCCGGCAAATTTTATTGCAAATTCCGGCGGTTACGATTAAACTTGCGGCCAAGCCGGTGCTTTTTTCAGGTTGGCGGCGTAGCCAAGAGGCCTAAGGCGACGGTTTGCAAAACCGTTATTCGGCGGTTCGAATCCGCCCGCCGCCTTTCTTTTCCACATCCAACCCGCAACAGACAATCTCCCTATCAGCTAAAGCATTTAGACAGCCGACTAAATGCGAAGAACATAAAATCTTGCCACGAGTGAAACCTGCACATAGAATAAACCGTGCGTAACACTAATCAACTTCTATAAGGGACAATAAATGACTAACCAGCAGAAACAGGACGAAGGCACGGAACTGGCACGGGGGCTGCCAATGTTCGCCGGCTCGGACGCAGAGGCGCTGACGAAGGAAAAGCAAAAGTTAGCGGAATTAGCGACAAAAGGGGTTTTGCAACGGTGGCGGGGATACTTCGTGATGACGGGGCCGGGATGGCTTCAAAGTGCTTTGACCTTAGGGGGAGGCAGTGCTATGGCGTCGCTTTTCGCAGGGGCATATCTACAGTATAAGCTGCTGTGGGTTCAGCCGATAGCAATGATATTAGGCATTATTATGCTGGCGGCAGTCTCGCGACAGACCCTTGCGACCGGCGCCAGGCCATTTAGCGCCATAAAGCGTTTCATACACCCTGCCGTGGCGTGGGTATGGGTTTTTGGTGCTCTGGCGGTAACGATTGTCTGGCACTTTCCGCAGTATGCGCTGGCGGCGGGGATGACCGAAGACATTATCAAGGCGGTTACCGGCTGGCAGCCAACACCAATTGCGGAGACGGTTGTGCTGGTCGTAATCGGGCTGGTCGTTCTGATTATATCGATCGCTATTACGTGGAACTACGGCAGCGGCCATAAAGGAATAAGATTATATGAGCGAATACTGAAAACGTTTGTCTGGATGATTATTATCACCTTCGCCGTGGTGGTCATCCGCCAGGCATTCTCAGGCAGTATCGAGTGGGGCAAGGTGTTCAAAGGGTTCCTGCCGCTGGAAATTCCAAGAGACCGCCGGGGAGTCTCCATAGTAATGGCCTCCTTCAGCGCCGCTGTTGGAATCAACTCGACCTTCCTGCTTCCCTACACGCTATTGGCCCGTGGCTGGGGAAAGGAACATCACGGACTTTCCCGGTTCGACCTGATTAGCGGGACGCTGCTTCCGTTTTGCCTTGTGACATCTCTGGTAATCATTGCGGCCGGCTGTACTATATACAATCCTGAGGTGCTTGCCGGCGGCTCGACCAAACTGTCGCCGACTGAGGCGGCGGCGATGTTCGAGTCGGCGGGGCTGAGTATTTTCTTTTCTCGAATTGTGTTCGGGCTTGGGGTGTTAGGTATGACGCTGAGCACAATCACGGTGCACATGCTGACGTGCGGGTTTGCGGTGTGCGAGATATTCGGCATTGAGCCGGGCGGCTGGAAGTACCGGCTGGCGTGCCTTATACCGGTGCCGGCGTTTTCCGGGGTGATTATTTGGAGATATATGGGGCCTTGGATAGCGATTCCGGCGTCGGCGGTCTGCGGGCTGCTTCTGCCCTTTGCGTACATAATATTTCTTATTCTGAATAACAGTAAAAGATACCTCGGGCAGGCCAGGCCGACAGGGCTAAAGGCCGTTATGTGGAATGCGGGGATTCTTGCGGCGCTGTCGGCGTCGGTAGCGAGCGTCTGTTACTATCTCTATTCACAAATCGCACACTAATGACGTCTAAAGAACGACTGCTAAACGCTTTGTTAGGGGGACCTGTTGACCGGGTTCCGGTGGCGGGGGTGGTTACGGCCATCAATAAGGCGGCGATGGAATATGCGGCAGTAACCTTTCGGCAGGCGCTGGGTTCACCACAAAAATATGCGTTACTTGCGGCGGCACCCTACGAACTATACGGACTGGAATCTATAAAGTTGCCGTTTGGAATGACAGTCGAGGCCGAGATATTAGGCGCAGAAATTGATTTTGGAGACGATTTTCGGCTTCCGCAGGTTCGCAGGCCGAGCTTCAGTCACCCTCGTGAATTCAAAATGCCCGGCGAGATGTCAGGAGCCGGCAGGATACCGCTGCTTAGAAAATCGGTTGAGCTGCTTAAGAAAAAGCACGGGCGGGACGTTGCCGTAGTAACGTCAATTGTGGGGCCTTTCAGCCTGGCCAATATGGTTTTCGGCTTTGAAAGATTATTGATATGGATGGTAACGGAACCTGAAATATACCGGCAATGCCTCGAGGCGACGACGGACTTTGCCATCTGCTACTGCAAAATCCAGGAGGATATGGGAAGTGATGTAATTTTGATAGGCGAGGCGGGCTGCTCGGGGGACCTTATATCGGTCGAGGATTACAGAAAAAACATCTTGCCGTATCATAAAAAACTTTGTTTTAGTATAACTGTGCCGAGCGTTCTTCATATATGCGGGAATATCTCGAGGCACTTTGAGTTTATACCTGATACAGGGGTTACGGGCTTTAGCTTTGACGATGACAATGATATGGCCGTCGCTCGCAAATACTGCAAAGGCAAGGTGACCCTGTTAGGTTATGTGCACCCTATAAAAATTCTTCAGAACGGTACCCCGGAACAGGTGCAGGCAAAGTGCCGGCAGTGTATAGATAACGGGGTTGACGTATTGAACGCAGGATGTTCGTGGCCGCCTGATGTGCCACACGAAAATGCGCTCGCATTTGTTAATTCAGTAAAACAATAAAGAAGGGGTGATACTATGAAAACAAATATCGGCAATTCCGTTATCGAATTGGTTGAAGGCGATATTAC
This sequence comes from uncultured Pirellulales bacterium, assembly GCA_964405375.1. GTDB lineage: Bacteria > Planctomycetota > Phycisphaerae > Sedimentisphaerales > Anaerobacaceae > CAYONQ01. The sequence continues at coordinate 1,501 of CAYONQ010000096.1, read as the reverse complement.
CGAGATAGAGACCGGTGCAATCGTCAATGCGGCCAATGCACGGTTGATTTTAGGCGGCGGCGTGGCGGGCGCAATCAGGAAAAAAGGCGGGCCTAAAATCCAGCAGGAATGCGACAAAATCGGAGGGACATTCGTAGGAGGGGCCGTGATAACGACCGCCGGCAACCTGAAGGCAAAATACGTCATTCACGCAGTCGGGCCGCGGGCAGGCGAGGCGGATGCCGACGAGAAATTGAAAAATGCAACGGCTAACTCGCTGAAACTGGCTGATGACAACAATCTAAAAAGCATTTCTTTTCCGGCAATCAGCACGGGCGTTTTCGGCTTTCCCATCCAAAGATGCGCCGAGATAATGCTGAAGACAACTATCGATTATCTTACCTGTGGCAGAGATAAGGGACAGACCGGTCTGGAAAAGGTTGTCTTCTGTCTGTTCGGGCGGGACAGTTACGAGGTCTTTGAAAATCAATTAGAGCAGGAGATGTCAAAATGAAGGCGGTTGTATTAACTAAACAGGTGCCGGTTGAGGAGAGGCCATTAGAATTAACTGATTTGGCGGTTCCTGTCCCGGGTGACAATGAAATTTTAGTTAAGGTATCGGTGTGCGGGGCGTGCCATACCGACCTCGACGAAGCCGAAGGCCGGCTGATGCCAACCAAATTGCCAATAGTTCTAGGCCATCAGATTGTTGGCGTGGTGGCGGACAAGGGAAAAAGCGTAACCAAATTTAAGGGCGGTGAGCGTGTTGGGATTACGTGGCTGTATTCGGCCTGCGGGGGATGTGATTTCTGTAAGGCCGGTCAGGAGAACCTCTGCGAGAATGCAAGATGGACGGGTAAAGACGCCGACGGCGGGTATGCGGAGTATATGGTCATCGGCGAGGATTTTGCCTATCCGCTGCCTGAAAGGTTTTCGGATTTGCAGGCGGCACCGCTTTTATGCGCCGGGGTTATTGGGTATCGCACGCTGCGGTTAGCTGAAATCAGCGACGGCGAAACGATTGGGCTGTTCGGCTTCGGTGCTTCGGCTCATATCGTAATTCAGGTAATCAAATACAAGTTCCCGAACAGCGATGTTTTCGTCTTTACCAAGACAGCCGAGCACGCAAAGTTGGCTGAGAAGCTCGGCGCCGTGTGGACCGGCCGAAGCGGAGATGAGCCGCCTGCGAAACTGAATAAGGCGATGGACTTTACGCCGGTCGGCGAGTGCGTTCGTGATGCGCTGGCTGTTTTGAATAAAGGCGGGCGATTGGTTATAAATGCGATTCGCAAAGAGACGGCTGTGCCGGCGCTGGATTACGCCGAGTATCTCTGGCTTGAAAGGGAGATAAAAAGCGTTGCTAACGTTACGCGGCGGGATGCTGAGGAGTTTTTGCCGTTGGCCGCTGAAATCCCGATTATCCCCACTATCGAAGAATTTCCATTGGAGCAGGCCAATGATGTTCTAATTAACTCAAACTGACCGATTAAGGAAATTTTAATGGTAATGATTATCAAACAAA
>CAYONQ010000095.1:0-8547 GCA_964405375.1 uncultured Pirellulales bacterium | reverse complement strand
CTACGATAGATTAAACTTCATATATGGCATATCACACTTACTTTGTCATAGCTAAAGCCTACTATAAGCTCTATTCTAACAAATTTTATTTCTTTTGCGCGACTTCATCTGGGAAATCAGGGTTGAATAGGATGCGGGTTAATCTTTTGTCGGTAGAAGTTGGTCATTTTCCATTTTAATCATTTCTTGCCGTAGAAAAGACTTGCAAATATAATAATAACTGATTACGCTGTACGGTTTGCATTTTTGACTCAAATATGCGAAAATGAGTAATGGCTAACCACTGATGGCTAAGGTGGATGTGAAATACGGGATGTATTATTCAGGAAAGGTTTTGTCCGAATATGCTGACGAAGCAGGGAAAAAAGGAGATTATTGACGATTTTGAGGTGCATAAGGGAGATACCGGCTCGCCCGAGGTGCAGATTGCGCTGCTGACGAAAAAGATTAACGACCTTACCGGCCATCTCAAGACCCATCGCAAAGACCATGCGTCCAGGCGTGGCTTGTTGAAAATGGTCGGGAACAGGTCGGCGCTGCTGAAGTATGTAAGCAAGAAGGATATCAAGCGTTATCAGGAAATCATATCCCGGCTGGGTTTGAGAAAGTAACTAACTCAAACTGACCGATGGCCAGTTTGAAAATGCAAAAATCAAAGTGCAAAATGCAAAATTGCGGAATCCGCCTGACGGCGGATGGCTGGCGGACAGAAGTGCCTATTCATAGAGGCGTTTATTCGTAGAGGAAAATATATGTTGGACCCCGTTAGAAATTTTATAATGGGGTAATAAAATGGGGTAATAATATGATACAGAAAGTGGAAATCTCTAACGGTGTAATAATATGATAGAAAAAAGAAAAATTTCTAACGGGGTGAGTGTGCATCGAGTAGAAAGGCAAATCGGGGGCAGAAACTTATCCATCGAAACCGGCAAGGTCGCTAAACAGGCGGACGGGGCGGTCGTGGTTCAATATGGTGAAACCATCGTTCTCGTTGCGGCGGTAACGGCACCGCCAAGGTTTGAGGATATTGATTTTTTCCCGCTGAGCGTTGACTATCGTGAGAAGCACAGTGCGGCAGGTAAGTTCCCGGGTGGATTCATCAAGCGGGAGGGAAGGCCGAGCACCAAAGAGATTCTGACGGCAAGGTTAATAGACAGACCGATTAGGCCGTTATTCCCAGAGGGCTATCTGCAGGAAGTGCAGATTATGGCCAATGTCCTGAGTTTTGACGGTGAGAATGACCCGGACCTTTTGGCGGTGATAGGTGCCAGTGCGGCGCTGACCATAAGCAGGATTCCGTTCCTGGGACCTATCGGGACCTGCAGATTGGGCAGAGTAAACGGGGAATTTGTGGTCAATCCCACACATAAACAGTTGGAGACCGGCGACCTGAACCTGCTTCTTGGCGGCCGGAAAGAGGCGTTAAATATAATTGAGGTTGGTGCAAAGGAGTTGTCGGAAGAGGTTATTGCCGATGCCGTTGCAACAGCACAAAAAACGGTCATGCAGGTTTGTGAAATGATTGAAGAGCTGCGCGAAAGCACCGGCGTTGAAAAGGAAATTCCCCTTGTAGAGAATGATGAGCAGCTCTATTCACGAATAAGTTCGCAAATAGCGGATAAGCTATACGAATTCAAGCAGATACCGGTCAAGCAACAGCGCAATCGTGCTATAGAAGAGTTATTTGAGCAGGTTAAGGCCGAATACTGTGCTGTTGAAGGTGATGGGGCCGGGCCGAAGTTTGACCCGGTAATGGTCAAACGCATCTTGGGCAGGGTAGAGGGGCAGGTTGTTAAAAAGATGTTGTTGGACGGTAAGCGGGCTGATGGCAGGGGTTATAATGACCTTCGCCAGATTGAGTGCGAGGTGGGTGTTTTACCCCGGACACACGGCTCAGCGTTGTTCACTCGCGGCGAGACACAATCGCTGGTGAGCGTGACTCTTGGTACTATCAGAGATGCGCAGATTATAGATGGTTTACTGGAAGAGTACCATCAGAATTTTACGTTCCATTACAACTTTCCGCCGTTTTCTGTCGGTGAGATACGTCCGATTCGCGGCCCCGGCCGAAGGGAGATTGGACACGGCACCCTTGCGGAACGGGCGTTAGGGCCGGTAAGGCCGCCGGAGGATGAATTCGCATACACCGTCAGGGTGATATCGGACATCACCGAGTCGAACGGCTCCAGCTCGATGGCCTCGGTTTGCGGCGGCAGTTTGGCCTTGATGGACGCCGGGGTCCCAATCAGTAAGCCCGTTGCAGGCATATCAATCGGTATGGTTAGTGACGGTGACGGCCGATATGAGCTGCTGACTGATATTATCGGTGAGGAGGACCATTTCGGCGAGATGGATTTCAAGGTTGCAGGGACGGCTGACGGTATCACGGCGATACAGCTCGATATAAAAACCGAGGGACTGGCCCATAGCGTTATGGTCGAGGCGCTGCAGCGTGCAAAAGAGGTTCGCCTGCAGATTTTAGATGCTATGTCCAAAGTCATCAGCGAGCCCAGGCCGCAATTAAGTGTTTATGCGCCGAAGCTGATAAGTATTGAGATTGACCCTGAGCTGATTGGCAAAATAATCGGGCCGGGCGGCAAGATGATTAAGAGCATTCAGGAACAGACCGATACAAAAATTGAGATTGAAGAAGACGGAACCATTTACATAAGCTGTTTCGGCGGAGACGGCCACCTGAAGGCAAAAGAGATTATCGAGTCGATGACACAGCCGCCGCAGGTAGGAAGGATATACGACCAGGCAAGGGTGGTGACCGTGAAAGACTTTGGGGTGTTTGTTGAGATAACGCCGGGCGTCGAAGGGCTGTGTCATATTAGTGAATTGAGCAATGGCTTTGTGAAGAACGTTGAAGAGGTTTGTAAAGTAGGCGATTTGATACCGGTGAAATTGCTGTTGATTGATGAACAAGGCAGATTAAAGCTTTCTCGCAAGGCTGCTCTTGCCGAGCTTGACGACAAAAACCAACGGCAGCCGGTCAGGGAAAAGTAGGAACAATCATATTGCGTATTGCATATTCCAGTGTGCGGGGGTTCAATATGCACGATGGATACACGGGGGGTGAATAAGTGCAGCAGTTTTTAGCTGGCTTTGTTGTTGCTGTACTGGTCGCGGTGCCGGTTGTCGTATTGCTTTTGCGCAGGAGGGGCTCTGAAATTCGGGGCACTAAAAAAGGGCATCTCAAGGAGCTTGAAGAGTTGGGTAAGTTGACCGGTGAGCTTGCCCACGAGATTAAAAATCCGCTTTCCACCATCAAGATTAATCTGAAACTGGCGGCCGAGGAGCTGGAGGATTCGAATTTTGCCGAATCCGGCGGCGGCAGTCAAAGATTCACAAGGGCGCTTAGGAAGATAGCTGTGGTTCAAAAAGAAGCTGACCGGCTCGAGCAGATACTCGACGGTTTTCTGCGCTATGTGGAGAGGGGACAGTTACAGTTGGCAGGCGTTGATGTGAACTCGCTTATCAGTGATATGGTCGATTTTTATTCGCCGCAGGCCCGTAGCCACTCGATAACTATCCGGCAGGGATTATACGATAAGCCGCTTGTTTGCAAAGTTGATGCGGATATGCTAAAACAGGCGGTATTAAATCTGTTTATCAACGCCCAGTATGCTATGCGTGACGGCGGAGAGCTGATAGTAAGAACAAACAGGCGGGAAAAAGATGCGGTTATTGAGATAAGTGATACCGGCAGTGGTATCGGCCCTGACGAATTGCCCAAAATTTTTAATGCTTATTATTCGTCTCGGCCGCAGGGAACGGGGCTGGGTCTGCCGACAGTGAAAAAGATAATCGATGCGCATAACGGCACGATGAGTGTTACCAGTGAGCAGGGGAAAGGGACATCGTTTGTCATAAGATTACCCCTGCTTGTTACCGAAAGTGATGAACAGGTGTCGATTTGATGGGTAAGGAAGAAACGATAGTTCTGGTTGTTGATGACGAGCGTGACCATGCGGACGGGATTGCTGAATCGCTTGAGAAATTTTGCGCAAAGGCAATCGCCGTTTACAACGGCAAAGACGCCCTGGAGATTATACGCAATCAACAGGTTGATGTTGTTGTTACCGATTTGAAGTTAGGCGGTGATATTGACGGCTTGGCCATACTCCAGGAGGCCAAAAAGGCCGACGGCCATACGGAGGTTATTTTAATAACCGCCTATGCGACCATTGATACCTGCAAGGAGGCCATCAGGCGGGGTGCGTATGATTATCTTGTCAAGCCGATTGACATTGACCAGCTTCGAATAGTTGTGGCCCAGGCCGGCCGAAAGGTTACAAGGGCGATTCAGCGTGTAGCAAAGGGCGGCAAAACGGCCAAAAGCGAGTTTGAATTTGAAGGGGTGCGAGGCAAAAATGTCGCAATGGAGGGGATATTCGAGGTGCTCCGAAGGGTGGCGGGGGCCAATATATCCGTCCTGCTCGAAGGTAAATCGGGAACAGGCAAGGAGCTGCTGGCAAGGGCGATTCACAATAATTCACCTCGCTGGGACAAACCGTTCAGGCCGGTAAACTGCGCCGGGCTGACCGAAACCTTGTTAGAGAGCGAGCTGTTTGGCCACGTCAAAGGTGCGTTTACCGGCGCAGCGACCGACAGGAAGGGACTTTTTGAGATCGCCGATAAAGGAACGCTGTTCCTCGATGAAATCGGTGATATGCCGTTGAATATGCAGGCGAAACTGCTGCGCGTTATCGAAGACGGCGTTGTTATACCGGTGGGCTCCCATAAAGCGACGGTTGTGGATGTCCGTATCATTAGCGCAACGAACCATGATTTGACGGAGCTTGTAGGCCAGAACAAATTCAGGCAGGATTTGTACTTTAGAATCAAGGGTGTGAACGTTGTGGTCCCGGCCCTGCGTGACAGGGCCGAAGATATACCGCTATTGACAGAATATTTCCTCGAAGAGGCCGTTGTGGAGACCGGCTCGTCGGTTAGCGGTATAACGGATGCAGCTATGAATATTCTTACAAGTTTCGATTGGCCCGGCAACATTCGCCAGCTTAGAAACTGTATCAGGACGATGGTTGTAATGTGCGAGTCCGATATGCTCGACGTCGCCGACATCCCGCCTGATATAGCACAGAGGCGGCAGTTACCCGCTGGCAGCCCGGCCGAGGGCCTGGGGGCCGTCTCACTGGGTGAGCTGGAAAAGCAGGCCATCATAGAGACATTGGCCAAAACGGACAACAACCGAGAAAAGGCCGCCAAAATCCTCGGCATCGGCGAAAGAACTCTCTATCGCAAAATCAAAGAATACAACCTCTGAACGCTACCCGCTGTACGCTGTCTTTTTCCCTTGCCTTTTCCCTCCTATTATGTTCTTTTCTGTGCCTAAATGCGTGATGCATCTGCGAGTGGAATCGATACACAAGATACGCTTCACGAGATGCGAGATACGATATTTGAGATACAATTCATTTTCAAGTAAGGAGAAACAGATATGGGCGATAAAGGAAAAAAAGATAAAGGCAAAAGAGAACAACAGAAAAAGGCCATCCTTAATCCGAAGGAAAAACGAAAATTGAAAAAGGAAAAGAAGAATAAATAATTGCCCGGTCGTGGGCGGACTTCCCGCCGTTTTATATAGCCCCCAGTCCTGTGCTGGGGGGATTTTTTGTGGTTTTACCCACCCCTGCGGTGGGGGGATTTTCTTCCACGTTTTTTCTCTTTGCCTTTTCACTCCTTTTGTGTTATTTTCTGTCGCTAAAGGTGTGACGCACCTGGGAGCGGAATCCATACACGAGATACGATTCACGAGATACGAGATACGAGATACGAGATACGATATGTTTCCCGTTTTATACAGACTGTATAATTATTCTTGGATGCAGAAAGATAAAGGAGAAATATCATGGATATTCAGACTCTAACAGTATTTTTTATGTGGTGTACGATTCTAAACTTTGCATTACTGCTTCTCTCGTCGCTAATCTGTCTCTGTGCCGGAGACTGGGTTTACCGAATACACAGCAAATGGTTCTCCATTTCCCGAGAAACCTTCAACGTGGCCATATACTCGTTCCTCGGACTATACAAGGTATTGGTCTTTGTGTTCAATCTTATTCCCTACTTGGCTTTGTTGATCATAGGATAAATTGGACGGGAATTGAAGAAGAAACGGGAACTTCTTATACAGAAAAAGACAGTCTGTCTTTCCCGTTTTATACAGACTGTATAAGCATTATTAGACAGGCGTAGGTGATATGGCAAAAAAACCTGATCCTGGACGTTGCGTGCATTGCCTCCAATTTCACGACGAGTTAACTTGGGACCATGTTTTTCCAGAAAGTTGGTATCCGGACACGACACCGGAAGACCTAGAGAAATGGAAAATACCTGCGTGCCTGCCTTGCAATAAAGATTATGGGAGAATTGAAGAAGATCTATTAATAAAACTGGGACTTTGTATCGATCCAAAAAACCATAGGGGTGCGGGGATTGCGTTTAAGGCCGTTCGTGCCCTGCGATCAGACTACGGTAAAAATGACAAAGACGCTAATTTAAGAAGACAAAATGAAAAAATTAACAGAGAAAATTGTTCGTGGGATTATGTTCATTGGAAACAACAAATATATAGAGAGTCCGTATCATATAGATTTTTATGCTTACAATTCCGACGCTCTGCGTTATGTTCTCGAAAATGTTTATTCTGGACCATGGGAGGTTTTCGAACGTCCTCCAGGTTTGGCCGTACTTCGTGCTCTATCCGACGAAGACAAAATGTCGGGAATATACTTAATTGATATTTGGGGACAATTTTTTTGTATGGCAATCGTACATAACAGGTGAACGCTGTCTAACTATCGGCTGAAGCTGGCGGTTCGCCATTGATGAGGCGTGAGCGCCCGCAGCCCCAATAATAGGGCCACCCACCTATTTTTGCAGACTCAATCAACCTTTTTCAACAGCCCCAACGTCCACTATTTTTGCCACATCATTTAACTATAAACAAGATTTTCGTAATGGCTGTATATGATGTCCGTTGAAAGTTGAAAACGATTTCGTCTTCTTCAGAAATAGTTTCTTGTTCGAAAAATCTACCTATATTTTGCTTTATGAAATTTATATCCCTTTTGATTTTCCAGCTACCCTCGGGTTTTTGTTTATCGTGTACGATAACAAATAACCTATTGTCTGCTCCGAATCTTTGAGCACCTTGGTTCTCATAAAGCCAAACCGCCAATTCCTTCGGATCGGATATGGCATTCGCTGGGTTGGGGTATCCAGCAGGCATATAAGTTGTCTTCAAATCAAAAGGCTGTCCATCAAAAAATAAATCAACGCCTTTAATATTCTTTAACGTAGGTATGATTTTAGGGTGTGAGCTTATCAAATCCTCCATAATAACTGTCGTCCAATGGTTGTACCAAGTACATATAACATAATCTTTAACAGAACCATACAATTCATTTTCTACATGTGTGAGGAGATTTTCATAGCGATGATACTTCCTGACATACTGCACCTGAATTTTACTATCAAGTTGGCCTTGCACTACTCCCCATTGGAATGTCTTAACTTTGTGCAATTCCTTCAACAAATCATCATCAGAGGTCTTTGCCTGCCGGGCCTTTGCTTTTTTCGAATATTCCTCCTTAATAAACGTATCAACTTGTTTTGGATCAATATTTGAGGAAATCAAGTTTTTAACAAGCTCGATAGCTCTCCGGCCCTCAATGCTATTTGATTGGGCAAAATCTCTTAATAAAGGGGCTGGTATTGTCGATAATTTCAAACGCAAGACCTCGGTATTGCTTAACATCCCCATTAAACGCCTCATTTCTTTTTGAACAAGAAGATATACTCGTGCTTGAAGATGTAAAATCCGCCAACAAGCGCACGATATCTCCACAATTCTTTTTGGTTTCGCTTGCCAGAGGTTTCTTCAAAATTTTTAACGATAATGCTCTTTAGAGAAAAACCTTTTTTCAAAATCTCCTGCATTGTCAAAAAGCCTAACGGTATCCATTCTCCTTTGCTATACTTGTCACCGATTACAAGCGCAAAATATCGTCCCCTATCCAAAAATTCTGAGGCCCGATCGACAACTCTGCTCAGTTTTTCAACAAAATCGCCAACAGACCGAGCATTGGATAAATCTCTCGGGTCTTTGCTGAACTTAATGATATCAAAATACGGTGGGTGCATAATTAAAAGCTGTACAGTCTTTTGGCCGTATCTCTCCAATACCGCCCCATAGTCCATATCTGTGCTGTCACCAACTATTACCTCGCGAATAGTGTTAAACTTGTTTGGCTCCGATTCTATCAAATTATTTGCGGTCTCAGTCACATCCTCTTGAAGCTCTATCCCTATAGCGTTCCTCCCCAGTCTTTGTGCTTCAATTAAAGTCGTCCCACAACCTGCAAAAGTATCCAAAACCCACTCCCCTTTCTTCGTATACCTTTTTATCATTTGATTGGGAATCTGAGGAATAAAATTACCCCAATAATCGGCCTTGTGTACACCAGATGAATCCCGCTTCTCCAATATCCACAAACTATCCGTGATAATGTCAGA
>CAYONQ010000094.1:0-8655 GCA_964405375.1 uncultured Pirellulales bacterium | reverse complement strand
TTTTCGTGGCTATTTTTTATCCAAAATCCGTGCCAATCTGTGTCTGATTTCTCTTCGTGCCTTCGTGGTCAATTCCCCTCCGCGCAATCCGTGAAATCCGCGGTTGAAAAATTCTGGCTTTTTGTGCCTTTTTGTGGCCTAAAAAATCCTGTCATCCTGTCCAGAAAATCTCTGCGGTTTTTGCGCTCTCTGCGGTTAAAATCCGTCTCTCTTTTTCTCTTTTTTTCTCTTTTTTTCCCAAAAACGTACCTATTTTTCTCATTTTTTCTCCATTTTTTGCTTTTTTTCTCTATTTTTCTTCATTTTTCTCCATTTTTTTCTTGCCTATCTTACCCAAACCCTACAGATTAACCCCCTGACCCTCATTTTTAACCTGAAAAACCCACATCCCACTTTAAAATAAACCCCAAAAATCGGTGTTTTTAAAAAATTCCGGATAATTTTAGTTCTGAATTTCAGTTCTTCCGTTGTTTTGCGATTTGCGATTTACGGTTTTGAGTTGGGGGATGGCTCGAAGATTCGCACCGTACTTTTCCCCGCCTGCTTGGCCGTGTACAGTGCCTCGTCGGAATGACCTGTAATATCTTCCGGCTTAGTATCAGAATCATACTGGCCGAGCCCTACGCTGATAGACAGCGTTATCTGTTCCCTTTTCCAGGTTATAGGGGAATTTGCCACCGTATCGACCATACGCTCGGCAACAATAACAGCGTCGGCCAGTGCCGTATTGGGCAAAACGACGGCAAACTCATCACCGCCGTAGCGTGCTGCGGTATCGATTTGGCGGATACATTGTTTTATCTTTCTGCTGATTTCCCTGATGACTCTGTCGCCGGCGCGATGGCCGTAGGTGTCGTTTATCTTTTTGAGATTGTCGATATCGACCATAATAAGAGAGATTTGGCCGCCGTACCGCCTGGACCGCCACAGCTCCTTTTCGAGGGTTTCGTAAAATGTTTTGTGGTTCACAAGGCCGGTCAGACCGTCTGTCGTGGCCTGGCGTTGTATCTTCTCAAACAGCTTTACATTGCCGATTGACGCACCAACCAGCTGGCTGAACAGCTCGATAAGCGCTATATCCTCACGACTGAAGGCGACATCATCGATTTTGTCCGCCAGATTGAGCGCTCCGACCACCCTGTCCTGACAGACAAGAGGTACAATCACACAATTTCTGGTCTCGTAATTTTCGGCAAAGACACGTTGTGATTTCCTGATTATAGGTTTCTTGTGTGCGTCTATGTCGGTTGCCAATATAAGCTCTTTGCTTCTTACGGCCATAACCATTGGAGACGGCGGATTTTGATTCAGCGAAACTATCTTGTTTATGAGGAACGGGTGACTGGATTTTTTCAGGTGCAAAATGTTGTTTGTCTCATCAAGCACATACAGCGAAGCAAACCTTGCACCAACCAGGCTGGGGATGTTTTTAATGCAAATACCGGCTATTCGTTCGATGTCAAGGCAGTTGATTTGCCGGGCCAGCGGGGTTACCCGCTCAAGCATGGAAATGCTGCCGGGGTCCTTACCGGTGTTTTCAGAATTTTTGCCGTCCTGCTGCATAGTTCAAAAACAGTATAGTCTTAGGCCATTTGCGGCGAGGCCTTGAGCCGTTGGCAATACGGTCTTGAGCCATTGGCAGTATTGTCTCAAGCCATTTGTACGGCCCAGCGGACTGCTAACCACAAATTTCACCTCTGTTCATCTATCGGATAGTTGGCTTGGGGTATTTGGTAAAAAACACGGCTCATCGCAAAAAAACACCAAGTCTTTTTCGAAAAAAATTTTAAAAAAACCCAAAAAAAGTTTGACATCAGCTAAAATAGGTTTTACATTTTACAAAACGTAAAATACATTTATATGAGGTAACAAAGGTAAATAATCTTTAACAAAGTAAACAACCTCTAATTTAGAAAGAGTTATGCTCTGTTGAAAACATGTAAAAATTGTCATTCTGAACGAAGCGCAGCGAAGTGAAGAATCTCTCTACAGCTCGAAAACAACGAGATTCTTCGCCGCGCTCAGAATGACAACGAAGCATTTCAACAGAGCAAAAGAATTATTAAGGGCGATTTGTGATACGGCCACTTAGATGCAGACAGTAAACAGCGGCAAATAAAGGCGACGAATAGTAATGAACAAAGATGGAGAGACCGACAGTAACAATCAGAAGTGTTTTGACCATAAGGTATTGTCTTTTAGGCCTTTGAATTTTTTAACTATCGAGTCTTAAAAATTCTTTAGAAAGAGGGTTTCAGCAATGCAGACAAAAGTCAAAAGTCACGCATTACAAGTACCTGCCAAGCTCTATCGAATCGGTGAGTTAGTTCGCTACACCCCCTTTTCACGGCAAACCATTCACAACTACACGATAATGGGGCTTATCCAGGAAAGGCAATGGACGGAGGGCGGACATCGACTTTACGATGAGACCGTGTTCGAGAGGTTGTCGAAGATTATCGAGCTTAAGAAGACGAAGACCCTTTCGGAAATAAGAGAGATTCTATGCGAAAAAGAAGCCGTTGGTGGAGCAACGAGCCGCTACTATCGGCCTGAAAATAATTAGTGATGTATCAAAAACGCAAGTTTTGAAAGAAGATGAAATAAAAACGGTTTTGCTTCATTGAGATTGCTTCGTCCGGGGGCACGAAGCGACGGCAAATATCCTGCTGTAAGAATCCAGGGAAAGGATGCGAAGGTCAAGGATGAGAAACACGGCTTTACTTTCAAAAAAGAGTTATCTTTTTCATTCTTGTCCTGTTTTACATCCTATCGTGGGGGCTCAATTCGGGTTTTCATTTTGCGAGCCCTTGCAAAACGAGGCCACTATTCAATAGAAAGGATTGCATATGAATGTGCCGTCATTAGCGACAGACAATATCACCGAATTGCTGGTCAAGATAATCGAGTTCACACAAGCTCGCCAAAAAATCCTCACCCGGAATATAAACAATATGCACAGCCCCGGCTTTATACCTAAAGATTTGAGAGTGGACGAGTTTTCCGAGGTGTTGCACACAGCGCTTTATGAGCATGCCCGAAACCGGCGTCTTGTGCTCTGCGATACCGAAAGCATCAAATTCGGCGCCAACGGCAGTTTCGAGGCCAAGCCCGCAGCCGACGAGAGTGCAAAAGAACTTTTTGAAGAAGACCGAGGCGAATATCTCCAGGTTCAGATAAATAAACTTCTGGAAAATTCGCTCAACCAAAGACTGGCTGCAGAACTGCTGCGGCAAAGGCAAGAGGCGATTTCAATTTTGGAGTAAGTGTTAGACAGTGAAACTAACCGATTGTTCTAAAGTTATCAGCCGGAGGGTCGATAAAGAGTAAGGAGAACACCTTGTCTGTGCAACTGGAAATCAAGGTTGCAGGGTAAACGTTAGCATTTATAGGACCAAGGCTCTGGCCTGCAAGGTTTATCAGGATTATAGAACCGCCGGTACCACAGAACAGGGACTAATTCAGGGAGGAAAGTTGTGAAAACCAAACAGCAACTTGACATTGACAAGATATGGGAACACTTCCACAAGGCCCGCGACGACCGCTTCCGCAACCTGCTTTTGGAGCATTACAGGTATCTGGTAAGATACACCGCTGAGCGGCTGCACAGTAAATTACCTGACAAGGTCGAACTGGACGACCTCATCAGTGCCGGCACCTTCGGGCTGATGGACGCTATCGACGCATTCGACCCCGCCAGGGGCGTGCGGTTTGAGACCTACTGCTCACCTCGCATAAGGGGTTCTATCCTCGATGAGCTACGGAGTATGGACTGGGTCCCGCGATTGGTCCGTGCCCGCGCCAGCCAGCTTACAAGGGCGACGCAGTCACTGGAGACGCATCTTGGCCGCAAGCCCACTGAAAAAGAGACCGCCGAAGAACTGGACATAGATATGGAGGAGTTTAACCGGCTCCAGCGGGACGCCAACGCGGTCGGTGTAACATCACTGGACACCAAATATAGCAGTGATGAAGATGAAAAAAATATTCGCGAAATAGACGTAGTCAAGGACAGAAGGAGCCAGAACCCTGTGATTGAGGCCCAGAAGCGGGACCTGAAAAGCCTGCTTACCAAAGGACTGACTCGGGCGGAGCGGCTGATTATCGCCCTGTATTATTACGAAGAGATGACGATGAAGGAAATCGGCGCAACGCTGGATTTGTCCGAGTCGCGCGTATCACAGATGCACTCATCCATTATCGCACGCCTGAAGGCCCAGATGAACACGCGAAAGAAGGAATTCGCAATCTAAGCTCGCATTTACTCACGGACTTTTGGTCTTGGAGACTTCTCTTGTCCGGTTTCCACGTTCCCGGCTCCGTTTGTCCTTACCGTATCAACGAATACACCTTCAAGCAAATTAAATCTGTGACCTTAAAATCTCGGCAGATTGCCCACACAAAACAATCTGTGCCTGCAGACTATATTAAAAATCCCAATTACTCCTATGTCTGCCATCAAGTTATATAAAACGCATCAAAACCCTGTGAGAAAAGCGGGCTAGGCGAATTTACACAAAAGAGTTCATTCCTAACTGCGGATTAGCTGGATTAATACTGATTATCTCTACAGGTCAAATTGCTGTTGATGTTCTCAATAATTAACGTATAATTCAGCGGAAATGGTAGATGATTTAATATACATTGTTGCGCTTAAAGCACAGAGGGAATAGGAATGCTTAAAAGTATCATTAGTCGAAGAACGGGGTTTTTACCAAAAATCCTTTATAAATTGTCTGACAAGTATTACATTGCCTTGGATAAGAATTATATTCGCAGAACCAAAGCTATTCGCCTAATCCCAAGTGAAAAAAACCGCAGAGGAGGAAAATATTCTTATGCTGAATGGGCGCACGTTATAGGAATTTTCCAAACGCTCCTATTTATTCACTTGAAAAATAAGGAGGATAATTCAATCTTGGATATAGGTTGTGGAACCGGTTTACTTGGAATAGCCAGCGAACCTTTTTTGGGTGCCAATGGGCACTACTTAGGGATTGATGTTATAAAAGCAGACATTAATTTCTGCCAAAATCACTTTAATTCGTCAAAATTTTCCTTTATGCACCTCAATGCAAATAATCCGGCGTATACTCCACAGCAAAAAAATAAACAAATAGGGTGGGAAATAGGTAGTAATAGCTTTGACTTAGTTACGGCTTTGTCTGTTTGGACTCATTTTGGTGAAAGTGACGCACTGTTCTATTTTAACGAGGTAAGCCGAGTATTGAAGCCCAAGGGCAAGGCGATAATCACATTTTTCTTGCTAGATGAAGACTATGAAAAGAGTCTTTCTATAAGATCAAACAAAAAAGGCAGGTACCACATGACGCCACAAAATCGTTGGATTTTTGACCAGCTAGCATATGGCTCGAACTCCTGGTTTCACCCGAAATGGGCAAGAGTTCCAGAAAGCGCTATTGGTGTAACAAGCGAAGGGCTAAACCAACTAATTGCAAACGCAGGATTAAAGAAGATTGCACACTATCCAGGGAACTGGAAAGAAATTCCAGGCGTCTTTTTTCAAGACATTTTGGTATTCCAAAAAGACTAATCACACACTGCACCTGCCGTAGATAACTAAGGTTTATACTCAACCATAGGCGAACCGCAAATGACAACTTTGATTACAAACCTATCAATCCATGTTATTGGTGTTACTTCGCATAAAAAATCTGTGAAATCCGTGCAATCTGCGATTAAAATAATCTGAGGCCTGTTGTCCTTACAAGGAACAGCAAAATGAGATTTACCAAGATGCAGGGAATCGGCAATGACTATGTCTATGTCAACTGTTTCGAGGAGAAGGTCGAAAATCCTGCGAAATTAGCTCAAATCGTCAGCGACCGGCATTTCGGTATCGGTTCCGACGGGCTGATTCTCATAGAGCCATCAGAGACGGCGGACGTTCGGATGCGCATCTTTAACGCCGACGGCTCGGAGGCCGAGATGTGCGGCAACGGCATCCGATGCGTTGCCAAATACGTCTATGAACATAAACTGGCCGAGCCGGGAGGGTCGTTCTCGATACCTGGCCAGCCGGCCTGCTCTGCCTCATTGAACGTAGAAACCGGCAATGGAGTTTTAACCGTTGGGCTTCTAATCGACGAAGGTGATAGGGTTCAAAAGGTATGTGTCAATATGGGTAAGCCGATTCTAACGCCGAAAGACATACCCGTGGAACTGACCGGTGAAAAAGTCGTAGAGCAGCCGATTGAAATTTTAGGCCAGAAATTGCTGATGACTTGCGTATCGATGGGCAATCCACACGCGGTATTTTTCTGCGATGATGTTGAGGGGATAGAACTTGAGAAAATCGGCCCGGCAATCGAAAATCACAAGCTGTTTCCCAACCGCACAAATGTGCACTTTGTTCAGGTGGAAAACCCAAAGGAGTTCACGATGCGCTCGTGGGAGCGGGGAAGCGGCATCACACTTGCTTGCGGCAGCGGCGCCTGTGCCGTCTGCGTAGCAGCGGTGTTAACCAACCGATGCAACTGCGTATGCACCGCACATCTGCCCGGCGGCGACCTGGAGTTGAACTGGAACCGGCAGGATGATTGTGTCTATATGACCGGCCCGGCCGTGGAGGTCTTTGAGGGCACTTGGCCGGAAAATTGACCTCTTTGTGCAAAGTGCAAAATCACCCCCAATAGCGATTATTCTACTAAGACAGCCATTTTTAGCTAAACAGCCCCCGCTTTCAATCCGAAAAAACGAGGGCGTGTTGTTTTTTCGCAACATCTGCGCTTGACAATGTAAACATAAGGTCTATTATCATTGAGCTATGCCGGGCCGTCAAAAACCGCAGTGCCCGCAGTCAAAGAGGACAAATGGATAAAAAGAACATTCTTATCGTAGATAATGATAAGGTCATACAGGATTCGTTAAGTGAATTCCTGTCACTTGAGGGCTTTCAAACCAAAGGGGTTGAGACGCTAAAAGATTTCGCCACTGAGCTGCAAAAGCAAAGCTATTGTCTGGTCATAACGGATATTAATCTGCCGGACGGGGACGGCTTCGAATTATTAGACACGGTCAGAAAAGACCATCCTCAAACGGTGGTGATTGTGCTGACCGGCTACGGCACTATTGAAAGTGCCGTCAAGGCCATCAAAAGAGGCGCCTACGACTATCTTACAAAACCGATTGTTGATGATGAACTGCGGTTAGCGGTAGATAGAGCCATCAAGCAGCAGTCGCTTATGAGTGAAAACGTGCGATTGCGGTTACAGCTCGAACAACAATACAGTCTGGAAAGCATAATAAGCCACGACTATAAGATGGCGAAAATATTCGACCTCGTCGGGGCCGTTGCCGACAGCACGGTCACAATACTAATGGCCGGCCCATCGGGCACAGGCAAAAGTATGTTGGCAAGGGCGATACACCATCGTTCGACCCGCCGCAACGAGCCATTTGTCGAGGTAAGCTGCGGGGCACTTCCGGAAACGCTGCTCGAAAGCGAACTGTTCGGCTATACCAAAGGGGCGTTTACCGGCGCCGTGAGTAATAAAGAAGGCAAATTCTTAGCTGCGGATAAGGGCACGATTTTCCTTGATGAGATTTCTAACGCCTCGCCGGCTCTGCAGGTCAAGCTTCTGCGGGTCCTGCAGGACAGGCAGTTTGAGCCGGTCGGCAGCAATAAGACCGAAACCGTCGATACGCGAATCGTAACCGCCTCAAACAAGGACCTGAACGAAGAGGTAAAACAAGGCAGATTTCGGGAGGACTTGTATTACAGGATAAATGTGGTAACGGTAAACCTGCCGCCTTTGTGCGAAAGGGTGGGCGATGTGCAGCTTCTGGCAAGGCATTTTTTGCGGATGTACAGCACCCAGCACAACAGGGAAAAACTCGGCATTACCGAGGATGCGCTGGAATACTTAGAGCGTTACCACTGGCCCGGCAATGTCCGCGAACTGGAAAATGTAATCGAGCGGGCGGTTCTGTTAAGTAAGGATAAATACATCGGCCCCGATGACCTGCCGAACTCAATCACACAGGAGCAAAGCTACCAGCAAAAGGTATACAAGCCGATAAGCTTAAAGGAGGCGCTGGCTGAGCCGGAGAAGAACCTCATTCGCCAGGCACTTGAGGCCAACCACTGGAACAGGCAGGAGACCGCCAAGGCCCTGCAGATAAACCGCACAACGTTGTTTAAAAAAATGAAACGCTACGGCCTCTACGCGGAGGCCGAACGCCTGGGCCTGACCTAAAACTATTGACCGACTATTAACGCCGAAGGGCTGCTGCAGAGCGAAGCGGGCGAGACTGCGTCCGGAGCATCAATCGGCGGCGATAAGGGGGCAGACATCAGATTTAGAGCTGATTTCCGAACAATTTGCTGAGATTAACCGTAAATGACTTATAGAAGGCCAAAAATAAAAAAATAATTAAAAAAATCTTGACTATATGTCGATACCGTAATAGACTGTACTATAAAGATGGCGGTTGAGGTGTATAAAAGCAGGGTGGAAAGGTTTAGGTTAGGAATTTTGAGGAAAATCCTGATAATCTACGCTTTCTTGCTTTAACTGTTGGTGAACAAGCGTTGAAGTGCGCATTTTAGGGCCGCTGGCAGTTTTAAGCAGCGGTTTTTTTTATTGCTCTTTTTTAAGTTTATATGTATGCCAGCGGGCGCATTAAAGATTG
>CAYONQ010000093.1:0-8827 GCA_964405375.1 uncultured Pirellulales bacterium | reverse complement strand
GATTCCGTGAAAATCTGCTCGGCAAGCGCGTGGATTACTCGGCTCGTTCGGTAATTGTGGTTGGGCCTAATTTGAAGCTTCATCAATGCGGTTTGCCGAAGAGGATAGCTCTGGAGCTGTATCAGCCCTTTATCATTCGCAAGCTTAAACAGCACGGTCTTGCTGACACGATTAAGAGCGCCAAGAGGATGATAGAGCGGCGTGACGAGCAGATATGGGATATATTGGAAGAGGTGATTCATCAGCATCCGGTTTTGCTCAACCGTGCGCCGACACTTCATAGAATGGGCATCCAGGCCTTTGAGCCGATTCTTGTCGAAGGGAACGCAATAATGCTGCACCCGTTGGCCTGCAAGGGATTCAACGCTGACTTTGACGGGGACCAGATGGCGGTGCATCTGCCGCTAAGCATCGAGGCACAGGCAGAAGCACATACCTTGATGATGACTACCAGCAATATTTTTTCACCGGCCCACGGTTCTCCGATGGTCGGGCCTTCTCAGGATATGGTTATGGGTAATTATTACTTGACTTGTATGATGGAGGGAGAGAAAGGTTCGGGGATGTGCTTCAGAGACGATTTTGAAGCAATAATGGCCTATGAAACGGGTAAGGTAGGGCTGCACGCAAAGGTTAAAGTCAGGATGGATAAAGATAAGCCGGTTGTCGGGGATGAGTCCTCAGGCAGTGGGGAAACTAAAGACTACGAATTGAGAACTGCCAGCTATATTGAGACAACGGTTGGCAGGTGTATATTCAACGATACGCTGCCTGATGAGATGCCGTTTTACAATATGGCGATGTCTCAAAAGATGTTAAGCAGGGTAATTAGTGACTGTTTTGAGTTCGCAGGCAGTGCCAAGACGGTGGACCTGCTTGATAGAATAAAGGATTTGGGTTTTAAGTATGCCACGCTTGCTGGTTTAAGCTTTGGTCTTACGGACTTGAAAATACCCGCAGAGAAGCCAAACATCATAGACGAGACAGAGAAGAAAATCAAAAAAATCCATAAAAACTACAACAGCGGTGTTTTGACGGAGGGCGAAAGGTACAATCAGGTCATCGACGCCTGGACGCATGCCCGTGTGGAAGTTACCAGCGAAATGATGCGTGGCCTTAAGGAAGATACTGCGGAGGACGGTACTCCGTATCTGAACCCGATATACATTATGACGATTTCCGGTGCAAGGGGCAGTGTCGACCAGATTCAGCAGCTTGCGGGGATGCGGGCCTTGATGGCTAAGCCCAGCGGTGAGATTATCGAAACGCCGATTAAATCCAACTTTAGGGAGGGGCTGACTGTTCTTGAGTACTTCAGCTCTACCCACGGGGCACGTAAGGGCTTGGCTGATACGGCCTTGAAGACGGCCAATTCCGGCTATCTTACCCGAAAACTTATTGATGTGGCCCAGAACGTAATTGTCGTTGAGCATGACTGCGGGACCTTACAGGGGATTACCAAAAGCACAATCAGCAGGGGCGAACAGGTTGATGTGCCACTTTCCCAGCTTATTATCGGCAGGACCGCCAGGGATAATATTCGTAACCCCATTACCGACGAAATGATAGTTCATGAGAACAAGGTTATAACGCCTGAGATAGCGGCCAAGATTGAGACTTTGGGTCTTGATGCAATCCGGGTCAGAAGCCCTCTGACCTGCGAGAGTGGATTTGGTATTTGTGCGAAGTGCTATGGATGGGACCTCAGCACGTCGGCGCTTGTTGAGCAAGGGATGGCGGTGGGCATAATAGCGGCGCAATCAATTGGAGAGCCAGGAACACAGTTGACGCTGCGAACGTTCCATACCGGAGGTATCGCTTCCAGAGCGATATTGGAGCGCGAGCAACAGGCCACACACTCAGGCGCGGTTCAGTATCGCGATATAAATGCGGTTTCCTTCGAGAAAGAAGGTGGTGTTACACAGATAATAGCGCTTAAACGCAACGGCGAGATAGCCATTCTTGACAAAAAGGACAGGGAGCTGGACAAGTTTAAGGTGCCCTATGGGGCTGTTGTTTCGGTTAAGGACGGTCAGGAGGTCAAGGTCGGGGCTTTATTGTTCGAGTGGGACCCTCACCGTACGCCGATTCTGGCGGAGGTGCCCGGTCAAATTGCGTTCGTAGATATCATAGAAGGCGAGACGATTCGGCTTGAAGAAGAGCGGAAAGGCCAGACCGGCAAGGCTATGGTAATCGAACATAAAGGCGATAAACATCCACAAATTATCATAGAGGATACCGACGGCAAGATACTTGACGTGCACTATCTGCCTGCAGGGGCCAGGATTGAGGTCATTGAGGGCCAAAGGGTACAGGCAGGCCAATTGCTTGCTCATCAGCCAAGGGCGACCGGCGGCACTCAGGATATCACCGGTGGTTTGCCTAGGATTACCGAAGTCTTTGAGGCGCGCAAACCCAAGGACCCCGCGGCGATGGCTGAAATCTCGGGCCGCGTTGAGCTGCGAAGTGATAAACGCAAAGGCAAAATGACGATAAAAATTGCAAATCCAAGTGGAATGGAGAAAGAGCACCACGTGCAGCGCGACAGGCACCTGAACGTCCATACCGGTGATACAGCGGAAGCTGGTGACCTCTTGACTGATGGTCCGTTGGTTCCGCATGATATCCTGCGGATTAAGGGCGAAGAAGCGTTACAGAGGTATTTGATTTCAGAGATTCAAAATGTCTATCGTTCGCAAAACGTCAGTATCAACGATAAGCATATTGAGATTATCTGTGCTCAGATGATGAGAAAGATTGAAATTGAATCTGTCGGCGATAGTACGTTTTTGCCGGGCGAGATCGTTGATAAATTTGCATTCCGAAAAGAGAATGAAGGGTTGGCCAAAAGTGTCAAGATTACCAGTGTTGGAGATACACCCGATTTAGAGAAGGGGCAGGTTATCGACAAGGAAAAACTTGCCGGTATTAACGAGAAGATTGAGATGATTGGCGGTACGCCGGCAAAAGGCAAGCGTCCGAAGCCGGCCACTGCCCAGACGTTGCTTTTGGGGATAACGAAGGCCTCGCTGCGGTCGGAAAGCTTTATCGCGGCGGCCAGTTTCCAGCAGACAACTAAGGTTTTGACTGATGCGGCGTTGGCTGGTAGAGTAGATGAGCTTCGCGGCTTGAAGGAGAACGTTATACTTGGTCATCTGATACCGGCAGGCACGGCTTTCAAGCCGTATCTTGAAATGAAGGTCAAGCATCTTGCGGAAGCGCCGCTGCCGAAGGAATTTGAGGAAGTCAGCGAGATTAAGGCCGCAGAGGCAAAGGCAGAGGCGGCCGTCAAGGAGGCATTGGGTATCGAGTGAGAAGTCCCCTTCTCTTCTGTCGAAGACGGAAACGGCAGCGGGATGTAGGGTGATGTAGGGTATTAAATTTGAGATTGGAGAGCTATGCCTACTATAAACCAGTTAGTCAGACGTCCGAGGGCGAAATCAAAGTCTCGAAGGCGAGTGTCTGAGATTAGCGGCAGTCCGCAGAAAAGGGGTGTGTGTCTGATAGTAAGGACGCAGACGCCGAAGAAGCCGAACTCCGCCTTGCGTAAAATCGCTCGAGTTCGGCTGACCAGCGGCGTGGAAGTTACGGCTTACATACCGGGTATCGACCACAACCTGCAGGAGCACAGCCAGGTCTGCATTCGCGGGGGGCGGGTTAGAGACCTGCCCGGTGTGCGGTATCATGTTGTTCGCGGCGTGCTTGACTGTGCGGCTGTTTCCGGACGCAAACAGGGTAGAAGTAAATATGGGGCAAAAAGAACAAAATAGTTCGTAGTTCATTGTTATGAGTTCATTGATGAACAATGAACTGACCGAGGACATTATGGCAAAAAAGTTTACGGCTTCAGGTCAGCAATTAAAAGCGGACCCGGCGTATAACAGCAAGCTGGTTTCTAAGTTTATTAACTGTTTGATGTGGGGCGGCAAGAAAAGCGTGGCACAGCAGGTTTTTTACGATGCTATGGATATTATATCCAAAAAGGTCAAAGATGCCGGCCCGCTTGAGATATTTGAGAAGGCGGTAAATAACGTAAGGCCCTTAATCGAGGTTCGCAGCAAACGTGTCGGCGGGGCCAGTTATCAGGTGCCGATGCAGGTGAGCAGCAGACGGCAGCAGTCACTTGCTTTCAGGTGGATAATCCAGTCGGCCAGGGCCAAGAAGGGCTCGCCGATGTGCGAGCGGCTGGCTTCCGAGTTGATTGATGCTTATAACCAGCGCGGCGGCGCAATGACCACGCGGGAAAATATTCACAGAATGGCTGATGCGAATAAGGCGTTCGCACACTTTGCTTGGTAATTTTATAGCGGATAGCGGACAGCGTATAGCGTTTAGTTTTTTGCTATACGCTGTTTTTTTACTATTCGTTATACGCAAAACGCTATGGAAAAATTACGTAATATCGGAATTATGGCTCATATCGACGCCGGCAAGACGACGATAACCGAGCGTATTCTTTACTATACCGGCAAGACTTACAAAATGGGTGAGGTCCACGAAGGCACGGCGGTTATGGACTACCTGCAAGAGGAGCAGAAAAGGGGCATTACTATAACCAGCGCTGCGACGAAATGTCCGTGGAAGGGCTTTGAAATCAACCTTATCGACACGCCCGGGCATATCGACTTTACCGCTGAGGTTGAAAGGTCTTTGCGTGTTCTCGACGGTGCGGTGGCGGTGTTTGACGGCAGCGAAGGTGTGCAGGCCCAGAGTGAGACTGTATGGAGGCAGGGACAAAAATATGATTTGCCCTGCCTTTGCTTTGTGAACAAGATGGACAAGGTTGGCGCCGATTTCGAGATGACCATTGAGAGCATTCACGATAAGCTCATCGCCAATCCGATTCTGTTACAAATGCCTATCGGGTCGGGAGGTTCTTTTGCCGGGATAATAGACTTAATTTCGATGCGAGCGGTTTTCTACAAGGCAGAAAAGCTGGGAGCGACCTTCGAAGAGGCGGAGATTCCCGGCAAATTGCAACGGGCGGCCCGGCA
Source organism: uncultured Pirellulales bacterium (assembly GCA_964405375.1). GTDB lineage: Bacteria > Planctomycetota > Phycisphaerae > Sedimentisphaerales > Anaerobacaceae > CAYONQ01. The sequence continues at coordinate 3,833 of CAYONQ010000093.1, read as the reverse complement.
GCAGCGAGGCCGGCTGATTGAGCTTGCAGCCGAACACGATGAAGAGTTGATGGATAACTTCATACATGACAGGCCAATCGATGTTGAGATGATTAATAGGGCGATGAGATGCGGAACGTTGCGCAATAAGCTCCATCCGATATTCGTCGGTTCGGCGCTGAAATATGTCGGTGTTCAGAGGTTGCTTGACGGCGTTGTGGCGTATTTGCCTTCTCCGTTGGAGAAGGGCGTTATAATCGGGCATAAGCCGGGCGATGAAAAGAAGAAAAAGACGGTTAAGTGTGACAAAAGTGCCAGCTTAGTTGCGCTTGCGTTTAAGATTACCAGCGATATACACGGCGATTTGTATTTTCTGAGGATTTATCAAGGCACGTTGAAGTCCGGCAGCAGGGTCTTAAACGCAAATCGCAACAAGCGGGAAAATATCACCAGGATATTTGAGATGCACGCCAGCGAGCGGAAGATTCTGGACTCTGCCGGCGCCGGCGATATTGTTGCTGTTGTGGGGCTGAAACAGACGCTTACGGGCGATACGATTTGCGATACCAAGAATCCTGTTTGTTTGCCGAGCATTACGTTTCCCCAGACGGTTATTAGTATGTCGATAGAGCCGAGGACAGGTACAGAGGCGGCAAAATTGGCAGAGGCGCTGGCTGTGTTGAGGCGTGAAGACCCAACTTTTGAGGTGAAGGTCGATAGCGAAACAGGCCAGACAATCATCAGCGGGATGGGCGAGCTGCATTTGGAGGTGCTCCAGCATAAACTGGTGCGAGAAAAAGGTATTGATGTCAGGGTTGGCAGGCCAAAGGTTGCCTATAAGGAGACCATTACGAGGTCGGCAGAGGGGCAGGGCAAATTCATACGTCAGACAGGAGGTCATGGCCAATACGGCCACGTTGTCTTGACAGTTGAGCCGCTGCTGACGAAAGGGCGTCTGCGGGGCCGCGATATTGAATTTGAGAGTAAAGTTGCGTCCGATAAAGTGCCGAGGGAGTATGTTCCTGCGGTAGAAAGAGGGGTTAGAGATGCCTTGGGCGGTGGTGTGCTGGCCGGTTTCCCTGTTGTGGGAATTAAAGTTACGCTGATTGACGGGTCATTTCATCCGGTGGATTCTTCGGACATCGCTTTTGAGCAAGCTGGGGCAATAGCAATAGCTGATGCGTTAGAGAAGGCGAGGCCGGTTTTGCTTGAGCCGATAATGCGGCTGCAAATAGTGGTCCCTGAGGCCGGTTTTGGGGCTGTGCAGGGCAATTTGCTTGGTAAAAGGGGTTCAATCACGGATTGCCGGATGCATGGAAATATGCGGGTGATTGATGCTAAAGTGCCTCTGGCTGAGATGTTCGGGTATTCCAGCGAGATTAGGGGCATTACAGCAGGGCGGGGCAGCTTTACTATGGAGCCGTTGAGCTATGAAAAGGCGCCTGAACAAATTGCCAGCCAAATCATTTTGTAGAAAAAAGTTGGTTAACTCCCCTAAGGCGTTAACCCTGCACTCTACGTAGTACAGGGTGGGCAAAAATCAAGGAAAAACGGCCAAAAAATCGCTTTTTTTGGGCTATTTCTTCTCAAGCAGGAACAGGAATTCTCGGTTTGGATCTTCTGCAGCACGCAACCACTCATTAGTCCATTTCATACCTGCCATCACGTTCTTTTTGTATTCAACTTCTACCACATCAATGATATTACCGTTTGTGCACAGAACATCGTTCAACTCATCGGCCGTGGCTCTGCCACCGGAACTATAAGAGAGTATGATCCAGCGAGCTTGAGTCTTCTTGATGAGGTCCTCGATGGATTGTACGGCTATAAAACGCCCGTCACAGTTTCTTCGGAACTCCTCGAAAACGGAAGACGCTACTCTGTCGGAAGAATCTTCTCGGCGATTTGCTTTTCCGAATAGTCTAGGCCTGTCGAACAGGCATACACTGGTCCAAAGATGATAATAGGAGGCATATCTAACTCGTGAAGGAGGCATTTTCTCGTTGTTAGATCCGTAGGGTGGATCGTAGTAAGCAAGGTCTACGTTCGCATCCTTTGCTATATCAAAAATGTCGCAACGAAAAACTTTATTTTGTTTGTCATTAACGAAGATATGCGGAACCTTGAGAATAAGGTTATTATACGACCTTGGAGACCAATCCTTCAGGTAAGAAACAAAGTGGCCGAGAGTACTGTCTACTTTATCCAATGCAAGGATCAGACTTGTAAGAGCAACAGCCTTATCAACTTTGGGTGGGGATAGGTTTTCGATTTCTTCTACTATAGCGTCAAGCTTTCTGGTGTTGTGAATCTGCCACGGCTTCTTGAGTCCATCTTGTTGAACAGCACTCCCATCGTTGGGCAGACCACCATAATTCTCCGTAAACCACCCATCTGTCGGCGGTAGTGAGTTAAGATGGTCAATAAGCCCAGAGTATTCTTCGGCTCGTTTATCATTGAGAAGATAGCAGGTGCCGAAAACTTCAGACCATATTGAAATATCATTACAAAAAACTCGATACCCCATTTTAGCGAATGCTTGCGATACTCTCGTAGTTCCTGAGAAACCATCCAGCACAGACTTAGCACCAACTTTCTTAGCTAGTTGAAGAATGTATGGGAGGAGCTTTAGCTTCGATCCCGCATACTTGATACCCTCTGTAAGTGGGGCATCGACCACAATGTCATTGAATAGTGACAGAGTTTCCATTACTGATTTAATCCTGACCGTTGCTTTAAGAGGGCAATGTCTTCTTTAATTTTCTCAAGTGCGGATGAGTGCCCATCGCTTGATGAGACCAACGCATGAGAAAACAGCTTAACCAAAATAAGATTGTGTGAATAGTCAATCCAGCCATTCGTGATACTGTCGAAATACTTGAACCCTGATTTGGTGTTTGTCCAGAAACCTCGCTGTAGCGCATTTGCCGCTCTTCCGCCATAACGGACTTCGCAAACATACCCTCCATCAGTATCGAAGAATCGGTAGATGGGATGCTTTCGCCCTCTGCCTTTTACGATAGAATCAATGTGGGTTACCGCAGATTGTGCTCTCCCAGAATTGAACACAAGAATGTTGCACTTCATTTTCTTTTCGTCGTAGATCAAAGCTAAGATATTGATGGTTTCAAATTGCGAAAACACAGGGTCGCCCCACACTTGCTTTATCATGTCTCCTTCAATCGGAGTCTTATACTGCTCTAGTTTGGGAAACATAAGGTTGTTCTTGTCCGTGGACAATTGTAGCGGGCCAGCCCCGTAGGCCTTTAGGCTCACTGGAAATTTAGTTTTGGAGAGCTCATTAATTATCGAGATGTCTTCCTCTTTGGTTTTCGATCTGTAAAGATCTTTGCCAACATGGACGGACTTAAAGTCGTACATGTACTGATTTACAAACTCAGGAATTGCAATTTCGGCAAGGTCGCCGTGAGTTTTATTCCCAATGAGGCGCATCGTGAAGATATTGCTGAGCGTTGTTGTAATCAGGTCGGGATGTTTACTGATTAACAGCTTGAGGCGGTCGGTGAAATCCTTATACGCCGCTTTCTTTTTCATAGTGTATTCCTTCTTGGCTCAATTATGCTTTATATGGTTTCATTATAACACACCATGTCGCTTCACAGCACCACCGTCACCGTATTGGACGGTAAGCTTTCGCCAGCTTTATTAACACGATTACTGTCAAAAGATAAATCGACTTAGCCGCAAAGTCAACTGATTTTGAGGGGGATTTTGGATTTACTCGCCGAAGTTGAGATGGCTCGGTGGTCCAAATCAATTGGTTACTATATTAGCATACTAACTCAAACTGACCGATTAGAGGGATTTTGATGGTAGCAATTATCAAACAAAAA
>CAYONQ010000092.1:0-9076 GCA_964405375.1 uncultured Pirellulales bacterium | reverse complement strand
GAATGCCTCGGTTTGACCTGATTATTCTTGGAATGAGTGCAGATGGGCATGTTGGCTCGCTATTTTCCGATACATACGCCTTTTTCGATGACACCAAAGACCTTGTTCGCGTCATTTACTTTATGGACGAGAGGCACACGCGAATCACACTGACCAACCCGGTTTTGCGAGCTGCGTCTCACGTAGCTGTTCTGGTTTATGGTGAAAAGAAGGCCGGTATTTTAAGAGAGGTGCTCACCAGCAAGCCCGATGAGGTGCGGTATCCTGTTCACGCCATTTGGCCCATTCTTGACAAGGTGACATGGCTGGTTGACCGGAACGCAGCCAAATTTTTGTTACCACGGTATCAGTCAAATAAGATAGTGCGGCGGACAAGCGACCCCGGCTCCAACAGTGAGGATGAGAAATGGTTATGCCTATAATTACATCACGACGGAAGCGCATCATTATCGACGTTGATACTCAGAGGCATTTTTTCCTGGATACAAGCATAGTTTGTGTTCGGAACCATCGGCAGGTCCTTGCCAATATTCAAAGAGTAGTGAGCTGGGCACGGCTGAAAAATATCCACATAATTTCAACCATACAGATGTGTACGGGCAATAATTTCTATTGCAATTCTTACATCGGCGGTATGGCGGGTGAAAAAAAGATTGGCTGCACACTTTGTAAAAGCCATACCTGTTTCGATGCCGACGGCTGCACTGATTTGCCGCCGGAGGTATTAGAACATTACGACCAGGTCATATTCCGCAAACGCTGTTTAGACCCCTTCGAGGAACCACGGGCGGACAGGATGCTCAGTGAATTGCAGGCCGATGAGCTTATTTTGATTGGCGCCGCCACGGAAGGGGCTGTAAAAGCCACCGCGCTCGGGCTTTTGGCCAGACACAAGAGGGTGACGGTATTGGTTGATGCGACCGGTTCGTATAAAAAGACTGTGGGGGAGGTTGCCCTTCGTCATATATTGGAAAGGGGTGGGAGACTTACCGAGACCGGCACAGTTCTGGGTCTTTCCTTTCTGCGACTGATGGAATCGTACAATTCGGGCCGATGCTAAGGCCAAACCATCAGTCGGTCGGACTTCAGCCAATTATCGAGCACCGGCGGCAGACAGTATGTCGGCGGTCATTACGTTAAGATGATGAGGGCCTTACTGCCTCGAGAACCTCTTACTTATATGGGGTGGTTGTAAGTTACACCTAACTTTTATTATATTATTGCTTTGCATTTGCGGGCCGGCAAAGGTACAATTAGATTGTTTTTGGAGAATAAGCGAAGATAGCGAAATCAATTCGTCATAGCGGTGAAGGGTGATTGCCGCGGCGCAGCATTCGCTGGGATTAGTGTTGCTATCGGTTTTGTGGAGGAGTGTCGAGAATTTAGGGAAAAACGGTAGTAAAGCCCCCAAGTGTGTGAATGATATGAAGGATATCCACCAAAAAAATCAACGGGTAAGCCGCCGTGCGGTGGAGCAATTGAGACCAAAGGGTGTTCAGCAGCAGGACGCTATCAACCAGCAACTGTTAGCCCGTGAGCAACAGCTAAGAGCAGCCAACCAACAATTGCTGGCACACGAGCAGCAGTTAAAAGCCGCTAACCAACAACTACGGGCGCACGAGCAGCAGCTTGAAGCTGCTAACCAGCAGTTAGAAGCGCGCGAACAACAGTTAAAAGCTGCTAATCAACAACTGCGGGCGCATGAGCAGCAGCTTGGGGCCGCCAACCAGCAGTTGGAAGCACGCGAGCAACAGCTAAGGGCCGCCAACCAGCAGTTGGAAGCGCGCGAGCAACAGTTAAAAGCCGCTAACCAACAACTGCGGGCGCATGAGCAACAGTTACAAGCTACTAACCAGCAACTACGGGCCAGCGAGGAGCAATTGCGCAGGTCTCACCATGATTTGGAAGAACGTATCAAAAACCTCGCCTGTATGTACGGCCTGGCCAGTTCTATCCGGCAGCGAGAGAGTATGAATGAAATCTTCCAGGATGTTGTTAAGCTCATTCCTGCCGGTTGGCACTACCCTGAAATTACACGCGCCAAGGTGCGTTTCGACGGCGAGGAACATTTTTTAGAACCCTTCAAAGAGACTCAATGGAGGCAGACAAGTGACATTGTCGTCAACGGTAAGCGGTGCGGCTCGGTGGAGGTCTATTACCTCCAGCAGCGTCCTGTGCTTGACGAGGGGCCGTTTCTCAAAGAGGAGCGTAATCTTATCGATGCCATTGCCCGTGCCCTCAGCGAGGCGGCCGAACGCAAGCAGGCCCAGCAAGAGCTGGCTCGTTCGGAGGCCATTTACCGACAGACCATCGAAAAGGCCGGCGGTGTGCCCTACCAGGTGCGCTGGGCCGATGGCAAATACGATTTCATTGGTTCGGCGATTGAAAAACTGGTCGGCATTCCGGCGGAGAAGTTGACGAGGAAGGCCTTCAATGAGTTAATTGAGGAGATGGTTCCTGCCGACCCCGGTGCCCCCACCGATATGGCGTCCTACAGCAAAATGGTTGCAAACGGCAAGAGAGACTATCACCAGGTAGATATTCGTATTCGCACTGCACAGGGCGAGGAAAAATGGCTTAGTGATTGCTCATTTCCTATCAGGGACGAGAAGACCGGTCGGCCGATTGCCAGCAGGGGCATTGTTCAGGACATTACCGAGCGCAAGCAGGTGGAAAAACGCCTCCGGCAGGCCAAAGAGGCGGCTGATTCGGCCAATAAGGCCAAGAGTCAGTTCCTTGCCAATATGAGTCACGAAATCAGGACTCCCCTTAATGCCGTAATTAGCGTCTCGAAAACGCTCAGCAAATACGACACCGAAAACCTCACCGCCAAACAAATTGAAGGGTTAGGGATAGTACATCAAAGCAGCCAGAGGTTATTATCGTTGATTAACGACATCCTTGACCTTTCAAAGATTGAGTCCGGTAAGATGGAGATGAAGTTAAAGGCCTTTTCTCTGGACGCACTGATAGCGGGGATACGCAGCGTGGCAACAACTCTCAGCAGCAGCAAGGGTGTCGATTTCCTGGTTCAAAAAGGCGCCTCTGTACCCGGTACCATAATCTCCGATGCTGAAAAGCTCCACGAGATTCTCACGAACATTATAAGTAACGCTGTTAAATTCACCGATGCAGGTGAAATTATTCTGAAGATATATGTTGAGCGGAATCGGCTGTATTTTGCGGTCTCTGATACCGGTATTGGAATAGATGAACATCATATCGGTCGTATCTTTGACGAGTTTACTCAGGTGGATAGCTCAACAACCAGAAAATATCCTGGCACCGGTCTTGGTCTGGCTATTTGTAAGAAAATGGTTGGACTGCTGGGCGGCGAAATCAAGGCCGACAGCAAAGTCGGCGAAGGCACAACGATTACGTTTTATGTCCCCTTAAAGACCCGGCAGGTCACAGCCGATGACAATGTCCCACTGCCGGCAGAACCCGCTGTCCAAAAAGATGAAATGAACCTGCAGAGTTCGCAGGACAGGCGATACGCGAAACAATCGGAATCGTTGAAGAAGATTTTGATTGCGGAAGATGACGAGTTCAGCAGGGCGGCGATTAAAATGATGCTTGAACATCGCTACCAGCTGATATTTGCTGAAGATGGCAAAGAGGTTATTGAGAAATACTTTTCCACCTCGCCGGATATTGTTTTGATGGATATTATGATGCCGGTTATGGACGGCTATGAGGCATTCGACGAAATAACCAGAAATGCATCAGAACCGGTTGTGCCGATTATCGCTCTCACTGCAAAAGTGATGAGGCGGGACCGTGACGAGATGCTGGCTTATGGCTTTACGGATTATATCTCCAAGCCCATAGATGACGAGGCCCTTGTAAGGACGATAGAAAAGCACCTGGCAGTGCGATAACCTGACACGTCACTTCAAATCAACTATACATATGGGGGGCTGTCTTTTGAGAGTAGAAAGTAGTAAGCAGACCGCAGTAAAGGTTTTTTTGTGTTGTCAAAAGACAATTATTGTCTGCGCAGCAGACAAATTGCTCTACTTTCTACTATTAACTCTCTACTGCTCTCCGATTTTAGAACTGCCGCCGACTACCATATTTACTTAATACGTTTATCAATTCCGTTAATCAATCCACTTATCATTTTGGCCATAATTTCTAATTCATCGCGTAACTGATTATGTATGATATCATTGACTAATCCTCTACGGCATGTTAACTCAAGCAAAGGAACACATTCTTGCACAGAGCCGCGGGCAATAATGAAGAAATTCTTGCGGTCAGCTTTTGTAAATCGGCCGTTGCCTTCTGCAATATTAGTAGCTATTGACAAAGCTGCTCTGTTAAGTTGATCGGTGAGAAAATAGAATCCGCGAGGAAATTCTTTGGTAAGCATTGTAATCTGGTCAGCAAAGTTGATGGCTTTTTGATAGACCTCAAGATTCTCGAACATGAAAGCCATCTTATTCATTCCTTTTGAGCAGTTGATCAGGTGAACAGTTGACCGCAGGTGTGCATAATAATCACCTGTTCGCCTGTTCTACTATTCAACTGTTCTAATTCACCTGCTCACCTGTTCTAATGCTCACCTGCTCTCCGATTTTGAGCTTTGCTCAAAATCGGGGCGACAGGACTCGAACCTGCGACCTCTTGACCCCCAGTCAAGCGCGCTAGCCAAACTGCGCCACGCCCCGCTCAGATAGCGATATTCTAATGTAAAATGGGTTGTAAAACAACGGAAACGACTTCCCGGCGGTGAAATTTTTTAAAAACCCTTGACAAAGTTAGGCAGGACTAACTATATTAAGGAAAGTGCATAACAAGGGTAAAAAATGCTTATGGTTCCAGAAAAGAGCAAAAATTTAAGTGCCTCGCTGGAAGATTATCTTGAGGCAATCTTTAACCTGGCTGGCGAGTCTAATGTAGCTCGTAGCAAAGATATAGCGGGGTTGCTCGGAGTATCTAAGTCCTCTGTTACCGGTGCCTTACGAGCCCTTAAGGCAAAAGGGCTGGCTAATTACAAGCCATACGACTGTGTTACGCTCACCAAAGCCGGCCAGACGGCCGCAGCAGGAGTCGTTAGAAAGCATAATATTCTCAAGTCTTTTTTTGTCAATTTGTTAGGCATCAAAAAGGATACCGCCCAGCAGGCCGCCTGCAGGGCCGAGCACGTTCTCGGGCCGAAAGTTATTACACGGCTCCTGGATTTTATCGAATTTGTAACACAGGAGAACAAAAATGGCTACGACCTGGCGGGCAAATTCGAGGAATTCTGCCAGAACAGATTACAAGATGGCGAATTTTCAAGTAAGGGGACAAGCGAGGTGGAAGAGGTATTTGGGCTTAACGAGGTTAAACCAGGCCAAAGAGGTAAAATTGTTAAGATAACTGGCCGAAGCGGAGTGAATAAGCGTATGGCTGATATGGGCGTTGTGCCAGGCACGACTGTCGAAGTTCAAAGAGTTGCACCATTAGGTGACCCTATAGATGTGAAATTGAAAGGTTATCACCTTTCACTGCGTAAAGAAGAGGCATCAAATATTATGGTGAAATTAGTACAATAAGGAACTGTTTAACTTACAGTTACTGTTGGCATGTGCAATGGTTGTTCCTAACATTGCTAAAGAGAGGATATGAGAAATAAACAATCAAGACCTTTGTCGGTGGTTAGGGTCGGTGAAACGGTTAAGCTGGCCAGGATAAATGCCGGGCAGGGTCTTAAAAGCCGGCTGACTGCAATGGGGTTTGCGTCCGACGTGGAGATAACAGTCGTCAGTGACGGCCGGCCCGGACCCTTTGTGATAAGCGTTAAGGGCTGCAAAATGATGCTGGGCAGAGGTATGGCACATAAGATTATGGTCAGAGAAGTTTAATATTATCATTCACTTTTCAAAGCAAACCTAAAATGTTTTGAAAGACGATATAAGTAATGAATTGGTGGAATCATATCCCGGAACACATTAACCCCAATATCTTTGAGATTGGTTCATTTCAAATACGCTATTACGGCCTAATGTATGTTGTTGCCCTTACTATCACATACTTGCTTGTTTTGCACCGGCTAAACAACGAAGGATACAAATATTCCAAAGCGGTTATACAGAACTATTTTGTATGGTCTATTTTAGGTGTCCTGATTGGGGGAAAACTTGGGTTCGTATTATTTTATGATTTAACGTATTTTATTGCACATCCGTTAAGGATGTTTAATCCTTCTGGAATGTCCTATCACGGTGGATTACTTGGAGTAATTGTGGCTTCTCTGTTTTTTTGCCATAAAAACAGTATAAACTTGTGGCATTTTGCAGACCTCCTAATCCCGGCGATTCCCCTGGGATATACATTTGGCCGGCTGGGCAATTTTCTCAATGGAGAACTTTATGGTCGAGTTACGTCCGTACCTTGGGCAATGTACTTTCCTTTAGACCCAACCCATCAATTACGACACCCATCGCAACTTTATGAGGCCTTTTTTGAAGGTATATTTCTTTTCATAATTCTTTGGAATATAAGGAAAAAACGCTTGTTTAATGGTTTTCATTTCTGCTTGTACATTATTAGCTATGGAATAGTACGATTTTGTATTGAATTTGTAAGGGAACCAAACGCGGGATTGGGGTCTATATGGCATTTTTTCACAATGGGACAACTTCTTTGCATTGTCATGATATTAGGCGGCATTTTTATCATGCTGATAAAAAAACAATCACCAAAGATATCACCGGAGCATAACGGTAATCAATAGAGACACAATATGACCGACAAACAGAAGATAACGGTCGCTTTGGCCGGTAATCCCAATAGCGGAAAAACTACCATATTCAATATGCTGACCGGTGCGCACCAGCACGTGGGCAATTATCCCGGAGTAACCGTCGAAAAGAAGGAAGGGCTGTGCAGATACAAAGAATACGAGATGACGGTTGTGGATTTGCCGGGGACGTACAGCTTGACGGCTTATTCGATTGAAGAGCTTGTTGCCCGCAATTTCATAATCGACGAGCAACCAGACGTTGTGGTTGACGTTGTGGACGCCTCTAATATCGAGCGCAACCTGTATTTGGCGACCCAGCTTATCGAAATGAATGTGCCGCTGGTTCTGGCATTTAATATGAGTGACATTGCCGAGCAAAGAGGTTTGCTTTTCGATATTGAACAGCTCTCCAGGCTTTTGGAAGCAATGATAGTTCCAACCGTTGGTAATAAAGGTAAGGGCAAAATAGAGTTGCTTGATGCCATTGTTGAAACAGCCAGGCAGGGCAAAAGAAAGCGCACTCATAAGGTAAGTTATGGTCGGGAGATTGAAGAGAAACTGGTGGGAATCGAAACACTCGTTGTCGATAAGGAGCACCAGTTAGCCCTAAAATACGGTTCCCGATGGTTGGCGATAAAACTGCTTGAGCAGGACGGTGACGTAACTGCAAAAGTTCATAATCAGGAGGTTCTCGATGTTGTCGGTGCCGGCACCGAGCATCTTAAAACCGTCTTCGGCGACGAGGCGGAAATCATAATTGCCGATAGACGGTATGGTTTTATATCGGGTGCTTGCGAGGAATCTATTAAGGGTTCGGTAGAGTTGCGACATACCAGCAGTGATATGGCAGACAAAGTAATTCTCAATCGTGTTTTGGGTCTGCCCATCTTCCTCTTGTTGATGTATTTGGTATTCAAGCTTACCTTCTTGGTTGGGGACCCGCTTATGGGGTGGATGGAGAGCTTCTTCGGTTGGCTTGGCGGTGGGGTAGCGGGTTTTTGGCCGGCAGGGTCTGAAGGTCCGGTTAAGTCACTTTTGGTTGACGGTATAATTGGTGGCGTCGGGGGCGTGCTTGTGTTTCTGCCGAATATCCTTTTGCTGTTTTTAGCCATTGCGGTTCTTGAAGACTCGGGCTATATGGCCAGGGCAGCGTTTATAATGGACCGGATAATGCACAAAATCGGTCTGCACGGTAAAAGCTTTATACCGATGTTGATTGGTTTTGGATGCTCGATTCCAGCTATTATGGCTACTCGCGTGTTAGAAAATCGGCGTAACCGTCTGACCACTATTATGGTGGTGCCGCTTATGAGTTGTGGTGCCCGGCTTCCGATATATGCCCTGATTATACCTGCCTTTTTCGCGCCAAGGTGGCACGGATTTATGTTGTGGCTGATTTACATGATTGGGATTGCCCTGGCTATTATTTGTGCCAAGATATTGCGGATAACCTTGCTTAAGGGTGAAACGACACCATTTGTTATGGAACTGCCCCCTTATCGAATTCCGACTATCAAAGGTATTTTTATCCATATGTGGGAGCGTGGGTGGCTGTATATGAAGAAAGCCGGCACAATAATCCTTGCTATATCGATTATCCTCTGGGCGGCAACCAGTTATCCAAAGCCGAGCGGGGAATCTTTAGCCGGCCTCGATGAAGAACAGGCGCAGGAAATAGAACTGACTCATTCTGTCGCTGGACGTGTGGGCAGGGTGCTTGAACCTGTTATTCGGCCTTTGGGCTTCGATTGGCGAGTAGGCACAGCACTTATCGGCGCTCTGGGTGCCAAAGAGGTGTTTGTAGCGCAAATGGGAATTGTGCATTCGTTAGGGGAGATTGATGGGGGGTCTGAAGCGCTAAGAGCCAAATTGCAGGCAGAGTATTCACCGTTGGTTGGCTTTTGCATAATGCTATTTACGTTGATTAGTGCCCCGTGTATTGCTACGTTTGCGATTACGAAACGAGAAACGAATTCGTGGGGCTGGGCGCTGTTTCAGTTCCTGGGACTAACCGCTTTGGCTTATGCGGTGACGTTTGTCGTTTATCAGGTTGGCAGCTTGATAGCAGGATAAAGTCGTAAAGAAATCAATCATTTTGAGAATTATTTTTTGAGATAGATTTTAAAAAAACACTGGTTTTTGGGGGAAATTTAAAGAGACAAGCGTGGTTTTTGGGTTAAAAATGGGGGTTGGTAGGTTGGTTTGGGTGGTTTGGGCAAGATAGGTAAGAAAAAAATGGAGAAAAAGTGAGAAAAAATGAGAAAAAATGCAAAAAATAGAGAAAAATAGAGAAATTTGGGGAAAAATTGCAAAAAAATGAGAAAAAATGAGAAAAAGAGAGAC
>CAYONQ010000091.1:0-9196 GCA_964405375.1 uncultured Pirellulales bacterium | reverse complement strand
GCTTGCTCACTGGAATAATACCTGTTATCCCGAATTATTGTGAACGGTTACGAAATAACAAAATCACCGAGAGTAACTACGGCAGTGGGATAGATTGCGACTATTCCGACCCGAATATAATCAACTGCATCATTCAGGACAACGATGATGATGGTATATATTGTAAGGACTCTGGTCCGAAGATAATTAACTGCCGCATTAAGAACAACAATCGGGCTGGCATACACCGTTATTATTCGTACACTAACACGGCCCCAGAGATAATTGGCTGTACCATTGAAGGCAATGGCCAGGATGGGATACGTTGTCAGTTTTACTCGACAGTACCTGGGACGCCGGTAATTAAGAACAATCTGGTCTATAACAATGCCGCTTCCGGCTCAAGTTACTATGCGATTCATTTAAAAAACATTACTGCAGATACAGTTATTCGTAATAATACCGTCGTCGACAATGCCACGTGGGGTATAGTGCATCTAGGAAGTTATCAGCCTACTGTCAGCAATTGTATTATATGGGGTAATACAGATGGTCAATTATACGGCTGTAGCGCAGCTTATTGCTGCGTCGAGGGCGGTTATGCCGGTGGTGACCATATCATCAGTACCGACCCCTGTTTTGTCGATGATGCCAACGACAACTATCACTTAGAATATGATTCACCCTGTGAAGATGCCGGCGACCCGAACTTCAACGACTCCAACGAGACCGACATTGACGGCCAGCCGAGAAATATGGGCGATTGCAACGAAATCCTGGACATCGGCGCCGATGAAGTCTATTTCCCGTCCTGCTGGAACTGCCTTACCCAGTGCCACGGCGACTCAGACTGTAGCGGATTCGTCAGTACTGCGGACTGGCCACCTTTCAGAGATGGATTTGCCAAAAGCTATCCCGACCCTGATTACATTGAGAATGCCTGTGGTGACTGGAATCGCGACGGCGCAATCGGCACGGCGGACTTCTCTGAATACCGCGACTGGTTTGCTAAGAGTCCCCCTGCCGATTGCAACTGTGGTGGAGTATGGCCGCCCGGCTCCTGCGGTGGCGGCGAGGGCCGGGGCCAATCTTCCGGTGACACTACCGACGATTCGTTGCTTGAGGATATGATAAAATGGATAATCGAGAACGACCTGCCCGGCTGCGAAGAATTTATCCGCCGACTCTACGAATGAGCACAGAAGCCGGCCGGATGTTTCTCATAAAATATCATAAAACAGCTATCCCGCCCAGTGATGGGCGGGATTCCGCAATTTTGCATTTTGCACTTTGATTTTTACATTTTCAAACTGACCATCGGTCAGTTTGGGTTAGGATACTACCGCGTGTGGTTTGTTTTTCTGTATGTGCTATCCGTTAAGTGCTGAGCGGATGATTTTGGCTCGAAGTACATCTCTGTGCGTCGGGTCCAGCGGCTTTCCGTAGTTTAACTGTAGATGGGCCGGCAGGGTGAGCATAAACAGCCGGTTTATAGTAGTAATGGAAAGGGCATCAGGATTGTCTGTGTCTTTATCACCGCCGGCGGCGATGGATGTGCAAAGCCGCTCTATCGCAGGCGTTGAGGCCCCCATATGTTCGTGCATATTTATACCTAACCGCAGATGGCTGAGTAAAAACAGCGCCTCCTGGGAGCTTATCAAGTGGGCATTTTTTAAAAGCGCCATCGCCCGGGAGATTTTGTCGTCGAGCACATCAATCTGGTTGGCGAGCAGTTGGCTCCTTGCTGCATTTTCGTATTCGACGATTTCTGGTATGATAGTGTTTTCAAACTGGGAGATTATATCCGTCTCTGAGATACCGAGCGTTACTTGATTTGAAAGCTGATAGAAATCCCCTGCTGCTTCGGTTCCTTCGCCGAAGAGGCCTCGCACCGCCAGGTCCATATCTCTGGCGGCATTTAAAAACTTTTCTATCTGGCCGGCTATCTTCAACGCCGGCAGATGCAGCATTACCGAGACCCGTATCCCTGTGCCGAGATTAGTCGGACAGGCCGTAAGGTACCCAAAGCGGGGGCTGAAGGCGTAATCCACCTTTTTCTCTATCATATCATCGATACGGTTTATCTGCTCGGCACACTGACTTAACCGCAGACCGCCCTTTAGCACCTGGATTCGCAGGTGGTCTTCTTCGTTAATCATAGCGGTAAAAAATTCCCGCTTGGCGATAACGACGCCTCGTGGGCCTTTGCCGAAGGCGTGGTGTCGGCTGATGAGATGTCGCTCTACGAGGAAATGTTTGTTCAGGGTGGGGGCTTTATCTATGCTGATATAGAAAATTTTATCGCCGAGCTCCAGCGACATCAGGACATCTTTCAGCATTTTGAGTATATCGGACTTTTCAGCCGTTGAACATCGGCTGAGGAACTTGTGTCCTGCCAGGTTTCTGGCCAGACGGATTCGAGATGATATAACGGTATCAGCCAACGGCCCTTGCCCGTTAAACCATTCATTTATGTCGCTGCTTATATCTGTCAGTTTCATATCTGGTATTTTGTTGCGTACGGCGTATAGTATTTTTACTTCTCGCTTTGGTTTATTTTGTCTCGCAGTTTGGCGGCCAGTTCGTAATCTTCGTTTTGCACTGCAGCGTCTAATTGTTGACGCAGATTCAGCAGTTCTATTTGCTTTTTTGTATCCGCCGGTGCCTTCGAAGGGATTTTGCCGCAATGGGTTGTTTTGCCGTTGTGGGCCTTTCTGATGAGCGGTAAAAGCGATTTCTCGAAGATATCATAGTCCTGGGGACAGCCCAGAACCGGCTCTTTGGTGAATTGGTCTAATGTAAAGCCGCAGTGAGGGCACGACAATTCCTTCTCCGAGGAACCGAATAGCTCGTCATCTGCCGGCTGGACGGCCAGCAAACTGCTGAGTAGTTCATTTATAGGCAGCTGGCTCTTAACGGCTATACCCTGCTTTTGGGCGCAGCGCTCACACAGATGCGTTTCAGTGCGCAGCCCATCGCTGATTTCCGTCAGATGGATAGTTGCTTCGTTTTTTTTACAAATCTGGCAGTGCATATTTTTTGCTCTTTTTATCTATTATACTGAAAATCTTTTCAGAATGTTGTTAAATTTAAAAACCTTGCACCGATTTGCTGCAAATTTTCACACATATTATACCAATATTTTCATTTTATTTCAGATAATCGTCAATTTCAGAGGTCTGCTGCAGGTCGTTTTGTTTATTTACTGAATTTTACCGAACACCCCGGTTCCTCGGCGACCTTGATGTAGTTGAGGTTAACGTCTTTGGGCAGCTTGGCTTGGAGTTTTTCGTATATGTATTTTGCTATATTTTCAGCGGATGAGCCATTTTGCTGGAAATAATCGATTTTGTCTAACGAGCGGTTACTAAGCTCATCGACGATGCTATCAAGCATTGTTTTGAGGTGGTGAAAGTCGACAACAAGTCCCATACTATCAAGCTTGTCGCTGCCGACGTCGGCGGTAACCGACCAGTTATGGTGATGTAATGGTTCTTTTGAACCGGTTGGTAAGGTCAACTGGTGTGATGCCCAGAAGTGTGTTTCGACGCTAATTGTGAACAAAGCGAAACTCCGAATTTGCTCGTGAATTAATAAACTGCGAATTATGAAATAGTTGTTTTTTACTTTTTTAGGCGTTGTTGCAGACGGTTGTAGATATTTTTTGGAATCAGGTTTGAGAGGTCGCCTCCCAGGGAAGCCACTTGGCGAATCAGTGTTGAGCTGGTAAAGCCATACTGTTCAGAAGTCATAACAAAGACCGTTTCTATGCCGGTTACGGCCCGGTTGGTCATAGCGAGTTGAAACTCATACTGAACGTCGGTAAGGCTTCGCAGACCTCGCAGGATGACGTCGGCTTTTTTTTGGGCGGCGTATTCGACAGTTAGTCCGTCGAAACTTTCAACCGAGACGCCAGATATATCTGCTATAAGTTCGGCAATCATTTCCACTCGTTCTTCGGGGGTAAAGAGCTGATTTTTAACGGGACTTCGCCCGACTGCAATGATAAGCTCGTCGAAGAGCTTTATTCCACGGTTAATAACATCGAGGTGGCCGTTTGTGATAGGGTCAAACGAGCCGGGGAAAATCGCTCTTATAAATTTCCTGGTCATCAGCGTATCCTTTCTTTCTGATGACCATTATACCTTAAGTATCAGGCACGTCAAATAGTTCGTGGTTTGCCGGTTTGTGAGAGGTGGCGGTTTTGTAAAGGCGCCAAGGGATTGAGGTGTGTCAAGCGAGATGTGAAAAAGGGGTGCTATACGGTCTGGTCTTCGTTTTTAGTCAGCGTTAGTGGGATATCCAGCCAGAAGGTTGAGCCCTTTTCAGGTTCACTTTCCAATCCGATATTTCCTGCCAGCATAGTGGCTAATTCCTTGCTTATGGCCAGTCCCAGGCCGCTGCCGGTAGATTGGCGGGTTAGAGAGCCGTCGGCCTGTCGGAACTTCTCAAATATTTTTTCCTTGTCGGATTCGGCGATGCCGCAGCCGGTGTCGGAGACAGCGATACGGATGGTTTTTTCGCTCGGCATAGTGGCCCGAATCTCGATTTTGCCGCCTCGAGGGGTGAACTTTACCGCATTACTTAGGAAATTATATAGTATTTGCTGGACCTTTCCGGTGTCTGTTGTAACCGGTGGTATATTTTCATCGGCGAGCAGTTTGACTTTAATTCTTTTTTTCTTTGTCAGGGCCGAGAAGGACGCTATTAATGTTTTGCAGAGCTGGGGTATGGAGGTTTTTTCTATGTGCAGTTTCAATTTACCGGCCTCGGTTTTTGCCATATCGAGCAGGTCGTTAATCATATTTAAAAGTTTCTGGCCGCCGGTGATGATGTTCTCAGCGTATCTCTGGGCTTTATCCTGTTTTAGGAGGTGGGGCTTTTCGCGCAGTATTTCTGCGAAGCCGAGTATCGCATTTAATGGTGTTCTGAACTCGTGTGAGATATTGGCCAGGAATTCGCCTTTTATTTTGTTGACCTTGAATAGTTCAATATTTCGCTCGGAGAGTTCTGCGATTTTGTTGTCGAGTTGTTTATTTGCCTGGCGGAGTTTTTCCTGGGTGGCCTGCAGTACATCGAGCATATGATTAAATGCGTTTGCCAGTTTTTCATATTCGTCTCGGGTTTTTATTGAGCTTCTTATATCGAGATTGCCTTCGGCGACGTTGTTTGCGAGTGCTCTTAACTGGCGGATAGGCCGAAGGATTACGCGCTGGGTTATCATATAAAAGGCGATGATGGCGCCTGTTCCTGCGATAGCGAAGGCGATGATTATCCAGACCCTGTTTAAGAGCAGGGTTTTGCTGATTTCGCCGGTTGGGGTTTGGATAACCGCTGCTCCTATAGGTTCGTTTAGTGAAAATGCGCCGGCGGAACCCTGTGGGTTATGGCAGGTTATACAGGCATCGGTTGCTCTGAAGATTCTTACATAATTGCTTTGGAGACGGCCGTGGCTTTTTTTCCAAAAGATGTTATCCTGCCTGTTTTGTTGGGACATTAGGGACTCGACCATCTCAATTTGTTCAGAAGACAGAGGACAGAAGACAGAAGACAGATTTCTGGCTTCTGATTTCCGACTTCTGGCCTCTGACTTTGTGAACCCCGTTAGAGACTGCCCTTGGGTCTCTAACGGGGTGAAGCGCAGCCACCGTATTTCGGTGTTGTTTGCATCGAGGGCTGTTCCTGTGTTGTCCAAGGGTGCAAGGGCAGTTTCGAAAGTTTCTTTGAGCTGGAAATGGGCGCGCAGCAGCATTTCAGCTTTGGCCCGCCCTGCGTCTAAACAGCTTTTTTTTGTGAGCTGGTCCATCCAGATATATGGCCCCAGCAGCGCCAAGGCCAGGATAAAGACCACCGCTGCCCCGAATGTAACACGACACTTCTTGGCGAGCGAAAGAGGCCTTAACCGCAGTACCTCAAGGAGCTTCAAGGATATGAGCTTTAAATTGGTCCACATAAAAACGTCAGCTTGCTAAAGAATAATTTTACTGAGCGGTTTGCTCTGGTTTTATCTGGTGAACCCCGTTAGAGACTGCCCTTGGGTCTCTAACGGGGTGAAGCTCAGCCCTTAACTTGGGTAATGCCTGTGGATATTTTTCACGGATAGACTCGATTAGCTTTTCTCGAACATAGCAGCGAAGCTCCCACGCAGCCGATGCGTCCGCAGCACTTACGAGCGCGCGAAGTTCCATCGTTCGCTCTGTCGTGTTGGTAACCTGCAGGACACAAACTTTTTTATCCCAAAGCTGTGTTTCATTAAGGATTTTTTGTAGTTGCTGTCTGATTGCATCGACGGCGACGGTATAATCTACATAGATATATACGGTGCCGAGTATGTCTGCGGTGGTCCGGGTCCAGTTTTGAAACGGTTTTTCTATAAAGTAAGTGATTGGTATTATCAATCTTCTTAGGTCCCAAATCCTCACAACGACGTAGGTCAATGTTATCTCTTCGATTCTGCCCCATTCGTTTTCCACTATTACCACGTCATCGACGCGGATTGGCTGAGTAATGGCTATTTGTATTCCTGCAATGAAGGTCCCTATTGTTCGCTGGGCCGCCATTCCTACGACTATGCCGATTACCCCGGCCGATGCCAGTATTGTCGTTCCTAATTGGCGGACCTTCGGAAATGTCATTAGCATTGTTCCGAGGGCCAAAATGGATACAACTATAATTACTATCCGTCTAAGAACGTTTAGCTGGGTGCGAATCTTTCGGGCCCTCAGGTTGTCTTTCTGCTCGATGTCGAAACGGCTCACAACGCAATCTTGCAAGAGGTTTGTTGTCTTAATCACCAGCCAGGAAACAAGCGCTATCAGAATAAGCGTGAATATGTGCGTTATGGTATCGGCGGTTGCTTCGGACATATCGGCAAGTGGGGTAGCAAGGCGAGCTGCGATAACGAGCATTATCCAGAGGGTGGGCCGGCGGAAATGTTTTCTCAGGGCTCCTTGTGGTATGACTTCTGTGGACTGGTTGAGCCGATTTATAATCTTAAAGGTAAGATAATGGACGAGCAACGCTGCAATCACAGCCGATGCAAAAATCCCTATTAGTGCAATTAGGCGTTGCGGGTTTTCCAGTATTGCTGACATAGCGTGTAACTCCTTTCACAAAGTCAGAAGTCAGAAGTCGGAAGTCAGTCTGTCCTCTGTCTTCTGTCCTCTGTTTTTGCGTTCGACTGCGTGGGCGTGTCTTTGCGCTCGCAGGTTCAGCTCGTCGAGTTGTTTTCTGTCCACTTCGCTTGGTGCGTCGGTTAAGAGGCACTGGCCTCGCTGTGTTTTCGGGAATGCGATGACGTCCCTGATGTTCTCTGTGGAGGTTAGCAGCATAATCATTCTGTCCAGCCCCAGCGCGATGCCGCCGTGCGGCGGGGCGCCGTATTCCAGCGCCTTTAAGAAAAAACCGAATTGTTGCTGCACCTGCTTTTCGGGGATTTTGAGCAGTTCGAAGACTTTTTGCTGAATCTTTGGGTTGTGAATACGGATGCTGCCGCCGCCGATTTCAGCGCCGTTGACGACAATATCGTAGGCCTGCGAGCGGATGTTGGCGGGGTCGGAATCGAGCCCCGTTAGAGACTGCCCTTTTTGCCCCGTTAGAAAGCGGCTTTCTAACGGGGCAGTTTGCGAGTGGTTCTCTAACGGGGCGAGCTTGTCGATAGACTGCTCGTCAGCAGCGGTGAACGGATGGTGTAGTGAATCGTAGCGATTTTCATCTTCGTTCCACTCGAACAGCGGGAAGTCCACTATCCAGACAAACTCGAAGTTTTTCTGGTCGTAGAGCAACAGGTCTTTGGCGAGCTTGCACCGCAGCGGTGCTAATGCTTTATTGGTCACTCTTTCATTATCAGCTACGAACAACAGCAGGTTGCCATCTTTTGCGTCGAAGCGTTCGATTATCTGCTGTTGCAGTTCGCCGTTGAAGAACTTTGCTACGCCGCCGACCAATGTTAGGCTCGTGGTTCGTGGTTCGTGGCCCGTGGCCCGTGGCCCGTGGCTCGTGCCCCGTGCGACGACTTTTGACCAGGCTAGGCCTTTTGCCCCGTATTCGGCTACGAAGCCGGCAAGCGTTTTTTCGATGTCACTTCTGGAGTATTTTTCGCCGGCTGGTGCGCAAAGCCCTTTTACTATGCCGCCTTTTTCAATTGCGGCGGTAAATACCTTAAAAGTGCTTTGTCTGGCGACATCGGTTATATCCTTGAGCTTCATATCGAATCGCAAATCCGGCCTGTCGGTGCCGTAACAGTCGATTGCCTCTTTGTAGGACATTCGCCGCATCGGTGTTTTCACATCGACGTTTAGAATTTGCTTCCAGATTTTTGCTATTAAGTTTTCGTGGACACCGATGACGTCGTTAGTATCGACAAAGCTCATCTCGACGTCGATTTGTGTGAACTCGGCCTGTCTGTCTGCTCGGGGGTCTTCGTCGCGGAAGCAGCGCACTATCTGAAAGTATTTGTCTATGCTGCTAACCATTAGAATCTGCTTGAATAACTGGGGCGATTGCGGCAGGGCATAGAAGCAGTTAGGGTGTAATCTGCTTGGCACGAGGAAGTCCCTTGCGCCTTCCGGAGTGCTTTTCGCCAGTATTGGTGTTTCGATTTCCCAGAATCCTAACTGGTCAAAGTAGTCCCGCACAAGCTTGGTTACCCGGTGTCGGGTGTGTAGTTTCTGTTGCATTTCGGGTCGGCGTAAATCGATGTAGCGGTTGGCCAGACGGAGCTCCTCGTTTGTCTTTTCGGCAGAGTCGAATTCAAACGGCGGTGTTTTGGAGACGTTGAGGATTTCCAATTGCTGGACAGAGACCTCGATTTGGCCTGTTGGTAGTTTGGGGTTTTCCATACCTTTGCTTCGCGGCTGAACTATGCCTTGGGCGGCTATTACCCATTCGCAGCGGACTGTTCTTGCTAATTTGTGGACTTCGGGCTGAGTTTCAGGATTAAAGACCAATTGTGTCAGGCCTTCTCTATCGCGCAGGTCGATGAATACCAAGTTGCCGTGGTCGCGGTAGGAGTGAACCCAGCCGGCCAAGGTTACCTTTTTGCCGGCGTCTTCCAGCCGAAGCTGACCGCAGGTGTTTGTCCTTTTGAGCATTGCAGGAGTCTCTCTAAAAAGCTATGCTGTCCGCTACTAATAAAGTAGCTGCGGGCAGACAGTTAAATAAAACGTTTCCGTTCACAGTATTTTAGATAATTGAAGTAAAAGTTTGTTTTTGTCCG
>CAYONQ010000090.1:0-9597 GCA_964405375.1 uncultured Pirellulales bacterium | reverse complement strand
CCACAAAAAGGCACAAAAAACACAAATAGATTGAAAAAATTTAAAGACACGGATTAACCAGATTTTGGATAAGAATTAGCCACAAAGTCACGAAGACACAAAGAAAAAGTAACCGCGGATTTACACGGATTGACACGGGTTTATTTTAGTCAGCTTTGTGTACTCGACAATCGCTGCTCTGAGAGCAAGCTCTCTCCGCAGAGCATTGCCTTCGTTCACAGGCGGCTTAGCCGCCACAGCTTCGCTTTAAGCTGACTAAATTCGTATCTCGTGAATCGTATCTCGTATCTCGTATTGCGTATGTCGTATCTCGTATTGCGTATCTCGTATTGCGTATGTCGTATCTCGTATTGCGTATGTCGTATATCGTATTGCGTATGTCGTATATCGTATTGCGGATAGAAGAAAGGTGAAAAGTTAAAGCTAAAAATGTAAAGCCACAGCGTAAAATTCAAAAGCAAATGCGGTATTGACGGATTAGAAAATTTTGGGTAGAAAAAAGGATAGCGTTTAGCGGACAGCGTACAGCGGACAGGTCGCCGTAGGTGAATATTCGATATTTGGTTGAAAGAATTTATGGTTTTGGGTTGAGGGATTTATGGTTTTGGGATGAGGGATTTGCCTTGTCGTGATTACTGGTAATAAGTAAATATATAAAGAAGAAAGGGCCGGCAAACACTGCCAGCCCTTTTTGAATATTCTACTTTATTTGGTTACTAATTTTCAAGCAGAGGGCTACGTCCAAAATTCTTGTATGGATTATATGGTAAAGGGATTGGCTTACGCCAGGAAGAGTCGAAGCCAGGGATGCCAGAAGGATAGACCGGCAGATTGGTCGGCTTATTCTGCAAAGAGATGTTTGAGAAATCTCCGGTGCTGAGGCGCCTGGAGCCTCTTACGCCGGTATGGGGATTTACATTAGGGAAAGTGCTCCAGTTGTTGTATGGGTTGCCATCCGGGTTGGAACGATAATGCGGCTGGACATAAGTGCCATTGCTACGGTGGTAGCCACGGACATAGACATCCGCATTCGCTACGGTGGTCGCAACCAGAGTAATGAGCGTTACGACCAGAATTGCCATCACTATGAGTGTACCTATAGTTTTCATTTTTTTGCTCCTTAAAATCTTGGGTTTTTATTTACTTTTTCAACTCTACTTTTATAAGCGGGGAAAAAAGGGCGAACGAATGATTTATTTGAAATTTTTTGAAAAAAGGGTAGTATTATCGCAACATTCTAATTCTTTGGAGGTTATAGAGGATTGGGCGGCAGTTTAAGTTATCAACCCCAGCGATTAGTTGCATTAGCCAAGGAAGGCGACCAAGCAGCACTGGAACGGCTGTGCAAAGCATACAACGAGCGGGTGCTGCGAATAATACGGATGCGTATGGGGCCGGAATTGCGAACCAAGCTGGAGTCAATGGATTTGGTGCAGGATGCGTTCATAGCTGCTTTGCGGGGATTAGAAAACTTCACTTATCAAAATGAAGGGGATTTTCTGCGGTGGGTAGCAAAAATAGCTGAAAACAGAATCCGCGATAATTTGGACAAATTGCACGCAGACAAACGTGATATTCGCAAAGAAACTCCGCTTATGAGAAATAGAGATGCTACGCGAGAGAGCCTTGCCCAGAGTTTCTTTGGGCCTATTGATTCGACGACACCGAGCGTGATAATGTCCAAGCGAGAAAATTTAGACAAACTTGAGAAGGCGATGGACGGATTAAAACCTGAATACAGAGAGGTAATTGTTCTGACAAAGATAGAGGGACTTTCTTACAAAGAAGCAGGAGAAAGATTAGGGAAAAATCCTGATGCGGTGCGGACGCTGCTTAGCCGTGCAATGGCGGCGTTAAGCAAAGGTTTTGAAAAGGTTGAATGACAGAACCACTTAATCATAATGACGAAGATATTATCGAGCAGGCCGTCCAGCGGTTTGTCGAGGCGCAATTACAGGGACAAAAGCTGAACCTTGATGAGTTTGTCAGGCAATACAGCGGTCTTGAACAGCAGATTAGACAGCGAGTAAGGAACTTAGAAGAAATCAACGGCTTATTTGATTGTCTAATGCAGGCGGATGACAGCGACTTTGGCGCCGCAATAACGGAGCACGACCTTATCGGCCAAAAGCTCGGAGATTTTGAAATACTGAGGATTATTGGTACAGGAGGTATGGGGGCGGTTTTTCTCGCCAAGCAGGTTTCACTCGATAGAGAGGTTGCGGTGAAGGTGATAAGCGATATCGGCGGGGCACGCAAAAAGACTCTGGAGCGATTTAAGCGCGAGGCCAAGGTGCTGGCGAAGATTTCACACCCGAATATTGTGCCGATTTACGAGGTCGGCGAGCAGGGGCCATATTCATATTTTGCAATGGAGTACGTCAGGGGGACATCTTTGGACAAAATCCTGACAAGTATTCGTAATGCGAAGCCGGACAATAAGGCAAGTGATGTTATGCGCAGGTGTCTGGAAGGTCAGGCGGGCATTTACGATAGCGAACCAAAGGAGGCCGAGAGCGCTAGCGGAGCGGAGATTGACAAGGATTACATAGTTGAGATAAGCAGGGTTATCATAAGTATATCAGCTGCTCTGGACTATGCCCATAAGAAAGGTATCTTACATCGTGATGTGAAACCATCCAATATCCTTATCGATTCCAACGGCACTGCGAAACTTGTAGATTTCGGTTTGGCAAAGGCAGAAAGTCAGCAGACGATAACAATGACGGGGGAATTTTTCGGTACAGCCAATTATGTCTCACCTGAACAGGTTCGCAAACCTGAAACAGTTGATTGCCGAAGCGATGTTTACTCACTGGCAGCTACTTACTATGAGTGTTTGACCTTACGAGCGCCATTCGAGGGTCATACGGTGAATGAAACTCTGACTTATGTAATCTCGAAGGACGTTGTGCCGCCTAAGAGGTATTGTCCCCGGCTTTCGGCAGATTTTAATACGGTTCTGCTCCACGCACTTGAAAAATCGCCGGAGGACAGATACCAGACTGCGGCTGATTTTGCCGGCGACATCGAGAATTTGCTGGAATTCAGGCCTATAAAGGCCAAAAGACCAAGCATTACAACGAGGGCATATAAGACCCTGCGCAGAAATCCATTAAAGATTGCAATTGTTGGTACTTCGATTCTGGTAATCGTTTTGGGTTATTTTCTGTTCTCCAGTTATATGCGAGCAAGAAATGAAGCTGTTGTAAGGGAGTGGTATATGCTCGGACGCCGCAAGTTTGAAGCTGGAAAATTTTCGGAAGCTTTAACATATTTTGGAAAAGTGATAACAGTGAATCCTAAGTATGCGGAAGCTTATTATGATGTTGGTGAGTGTTACGCCTATTTGGAGCAAAACGAGAAAGCAATCAGAGCTTATCAACAGGCTGTCGAAATCGACCCCAAACACGCTGCAGCATATTGGGGCTTAGGTTTATGTTATGGTGCTATGAAAAATTATCTACAATCAATAAATAGTTATAAGGAAGCTATCAAGATTGACTCGCAAAATGCTGACACATACTTTGGCCTTGGTGATTCTTGCGCCGCGTTGAGGCAGAATTCTGAAGCAACTATCGCTTACTCTAAAGCAGCTATGTTGTACAAAATACAAGGTCAATATGAAAGTGCAATAGAATCTTTTAAAGCAGCTATTCAAACCGCGAATAATAAAAACCAAATAGCAAGAATAAACATCGATCTCGGGGCACTATTTACACAGCTTAGACGTTTCGAAGAAGCTATTGAAGTCTACCAGAATGCCATCAAAAATCTTGACAGCGACCATTTTCAATATTTTCTTTATAAGGAAATGGCTTCGATTTTAGTAATTGAAATGAAGCGTTATGATGACGCCATTCCATTATTGAAAAAAGCCATCAACATCAACCCTCAAGAGTCAATATTATACACTTGGCTTGGCAATTGCTACGCTCGTTTGCGACAACATAAGGAGGCAGTAGACACCTACAGTCAAGCTACAAAAATAAATCCGAATGACTTTCAAACGCTAAGCTTCATGGGACAGTGTTACAATATGCTCGGGGATTATCAAAAGGCAAAAGATTGTCTAGAAAAAGCCATCAAAATTGAACCAAAAAATTCTTATGCACATGCTTCTCTTGGGCATACTTATCTTTCAAAAGACCAGTATGCTAACGCCATAGATGCTTACGTTACCGCTATCTCACTTGAACCTAACAATCCACTTCTGCTGTGTGACTTGGCCCATCTACGTTCAACCTGTCCCGAGGCAAAATTTCGGAATGGAGAAGAAGCAGTTAACTTAGCCCAGAAAGCTTGCGAGCTTACTAACTACGAGAGCGATGTCTGTGTGGCTGTTCTTGCTGCAGCATACGCAGAGGTTGGCGATTTTGACAAAGCTATTGAATATCAGGAAAAGGCGATAGAGTTGGCCGATGCGGACGGCAAAATCGAATATGCAAAGCGCCTTGATTCATACAAGGCGAAAAAGCCCTGGCGGGAGTAGTCAAAAGACAGAGGACCCGGCTTCGCGGAAGCTACGCCGTGGCAGGCAGCAGGCGGAATCAATTTATTATTTATGAATTATGATACCTGCTTGCGCGGGCACAAGTTTTCGATTGATGATTTACTATTGTCGGAATGACGCCGGGCGGTGGCACCGGCCGGCCACGACAGTAAGAATGCCCCTAAACGAGTAGTCGTGCCGACTACTGCTAAACAAATAATTCGTGATGCGTGCGGGGTGTTGCGTATGTAGTATTGCGTATAACGTCGCCGTCCACCTTCGCCAAGTCTGCGGTGGACAAGTGGCGGCGACGGCTAAACAGGGCGACGCAAATAACTCGGTTGCAATGTTAAAGGGTCGGCGAGAAGATTATGATGGAAAGTTGGGTGGAATAATTATACGCTTATAGCAGGTGGTGCTCTGTAGAAAGACTGTAGGTAGTGCGAATTTCATAGGGAAAATAAAGACTTGTAGATTAGGTTAAACTCTGTATGCGGGATACGAAATACAAGATACGAAATATGAAATCGGTTGAGGCCTTTGCGGCGGCCGGGAAGATTCTTGTCGGCGGTGTCAATTCGCCGGTGAGGGCGTTCGGCGGGGTGGATATCGGGCCTGTTTTTATCGAGCGGGCGGCGGGGTCAAAGGTCTATGATATTGACGGAAACGAATATATAGACTACGTCGGCTCGTGGGGGCCGATGATAGTCGGGCACGCACATCCGAAGGTGGTGAAGGCCGTCAAGGCGGCAGCTCAAAAGGGGACGTCCTTCGGGGCGCCGACGACGGCGGAGACGGCTTTGGCTGAGAAGATAACGGCAGGGTTTGATTCTATCGAAAAGGTCCGTTTTGTAAGCAGCGGTACCGAGGCGGTGATGACCGCCATCCGATTGGCCCGTGCATATACCAAGAAGGACTTGATAATCAAGATGGCGGGCTGCTATCACGGCCATAGCGATTCGCTGTTAGTTGCGGCCGGCTCGGGTTTGGCGGAGGCCGCTATCGCATCAAGCGGCGGTGTGCCTGATTGTTTGGCCAAGCTGACCGTCGTAGTCCCATATAACGATGTCGATGCGGCGGAGCGTGTATTCCGGATGCACAAAGGGCAAATTGCAGCGGTGCTCGTTGAGCCGGTGGCTGCGAATATGGGTGTGGTGCCGCCGGCGGCCGGTTATCTTCAGGCGCTTCGAGATTTATGTGGCCGGAATAACGCAGTTTTGATATTCGACGAGGTGATAACCGGCTTTCGTCTGGCCTTCGGCGGGGCGCAGGAGCTATTCGGTGTGAAGGCGGATATTACGTGCCTGGGCAAAATCATTGGAGGAGGATTGCCGCTGGCGGCTGTCGGCGGGCCGGTTAGTATTATGGATATACTCGCTCCGGCGGGGCCTGTTTATCAGGCAGGGACATTAAGCGGAAACCCAATTGCCACGGCGGCAGCAAATGCAACACTGGATATACTGGCAGAAGAAGATTGCTACGGGAAGCTCGAATCTTTATCGGCTTTGCTGGAGCTTGGGCTGGCCGATGCCGCCGGAGATGCGGATGTACCTGTTACAATCAATCGGGTCGGCTCTCTTTTAAGCTGTTTCTTTGCCGGTAGGGCGGTGCGGAATTTTGCTGATGTTCAGTCAACTAATATGAAGCGGTTTAAGAGATTTTTTGCGGAGATGCTGAGCCGTGGCGTCTATCTTGCCCCCAGTGCCTACGAGGCGATGTTTGTCTCATTGGCCCACACAAAAGGGGACATCGAAAAGACCATCGAGGCAGCCGGAGACAGCTTCCAGAAGATAAAACGCGCAGAATAATTTTCTGGACAAGAGACGAGCGATTTGACACTTCGCTTCCGTGCCTCATTGTCTAAAAATTTAGTCAGGGTAGCTTATACTGGTTTGACGAAAAATACTCCAGACTTAGAGCCTATCCAAATAACCCGCTCTATTGCGGCCGGCTGCAAAGCCCGATGCCTGCGTTGTCGGTGAAAAAACGTTCTCAACGTGGAGAAAACCACGCCTCCGAGCATTTTTGGTCTGCCGCCTTGGCCTCGAACTTTTCGCTCGGCCTCATAACAACCCGGTTATTCGGATAAGCTCTTACTTCTGGGCAAAAAGTGTGCCAAATGTGCGTACTTTATTATAAAGGTAATTTATGTATATTTTCCAAGTAACTGCTAATGAAGAGTTTATAGCGTTTTCGAGCTGCACAAGGCGGGGGATAGATGCCTTCTTGGTGGTTTGCATAAATCCTTATAAAACAGCAAGTTGTGAGTAATAAAATGGAGGCGGGGGGATTCGACCCCCTTCCAGCACATCGAATAGTTCGTTGCATAATACTAACAGAACCCATACAAAACAAGCACAAAAGCTTGCAAAATCAGACACTTACAAAAATCGCAAAAACAGCAATTTGAACAAAACCAGTACAAGTTCCAAACAAGACAATAACACTTTCTTGCACAAAAAGTGTGCCATATGTGTGCACCAAAAATCAAAGCCTGCCTGTACCATGTCTCGGAAAGGCCCGGTTGGTAGTAAGTCAAAGCTTTCGTCTGACCTTGTGGAGATTATTCATCTATGGCCAAAACTGCCGAAGCATATAAAGCACTCCATCAAAGCGTTGGTTGAAACATCCGAAACAACGGACAAGATATAATATCGTTACCGAATATGTAGCAAAGCCTCTGAAATACCATAAAGTTCACTGACCATACTGTCAATTGAAGATAGAATACTCGCCCGATCTGTTTCATTAAGCTCTTCATTTAATAGCTTGGCAGCAAAATTAGCAATCTCCTCAAATAACGGGTTATTTTGGCCATGTAGATGTGGTCGAGTAGGTATAGGAAATTTGCGAAGTACGCTGACTCGATAGGAATGCCATCCTGAGCCTAAGGTTGGCATTCGATGTTGGGTCCATGTCCAGAATACTTTGCTGTTGAGAACAGCCAGCAAAAAGTATGGGTTAATAATATTCTCATCCGGGCATATGAGAATAACACTATTATTGCAGAAAAGATGTTGATGCTGATCTAAGGCAAAACCACCGCCGGAATTAACCACACTTGCAACAATCTTTGGACTTTGTATGAATTGTGAGACATTTTCATTTCTAAACGCATACCATGGTTGTCCGTCTTTAAGTTTTCTTGAACCAAGGTAAGGCTGACAAGATTTCAGGTATCTATATGTCCGAGGAAATTCCGTTTGTAACGTGTCTTCGGCGATTAGGTTACCGGTTTTATCATAAGGAAATATGCACAGTGTTTCAGGTTCCGGAGTGGCATATCCTCTGATATTGCGGCCACGCAATATTGGTCTTAAGATCGAAGATTCAAACACAAATACATCATCCAAAAAACGACTCTCGGCCAATACGGATTTTGAATCCAAATCCTCAGCGTTTTTTAACAAAAATACTTTGTCTGCTCCTGTAGCTGCCCCAAAGCAGATGCGGAGTGCTAATTTGCCAAGAGGGACACCTGTTGACTCAATTTTATACAACAAGTTTGTTTCACTTTCAGACCTCAAAACCCAATTCTCTGAAGCACATGCCGTAGCAGGCAGATTCCGAGTCTGCAAAAACGCATTGTCATTCTGTTTATCAATTCCGCTTAATTTTCTGCGTAGACCTCCTTTTCCTTTAACAAAAACATGTTTCGTAGCATTTTTCTCAATAGTTTTCTGGAGCGTAATTGCAGCAACCTGGACCAAGGCATTTGGATATAATTTACTGTCTTCGAATTCAATAATTTCGCTAATAGTACACTGTTCTGCAATTAATTTGCGAAGGATACGACCACTTTCGGAACGCAGAAATGTATTAGATACGCTCATACTTAAATAGCCCTGATCTGCTAATAGCTCAATTGCTTTCTCAATGAAAAGCATATATAAGTCGAACTGGCCGTTTTTTGCCGTTCTAAAGTTACGCTTATAATTGTTTATCTTTGCAGCGTCTGACTCGTAAAGCTCCTGTACCCGAACAAATGGTGGACCACCAATAATCATGTGGAAAGCTTCATTTTTCAACGATTGTTCTTCAAGAAAATCCTTGCAAACAATATTTTCTTCAAGGGTTGGGACCCTAAGATTTCGAATATCATTTTTAGTTACCCCGTTGTTAATATAAAAATCCCAAACTGTCAGCAGAAGTAACCTGCGTGTCCAGTGAATTGCCCGTTCATCTATGTCTGTGCCATAAATCATAGATTCAAGAAGTTCAAAGCTTTCCCGTGGTGAGAGATATAATGATTGTTCGCTGTTATTGTACTTGTCTTTGAACCATTCCAGTATGAAACGAATGGATGCTATTAAAAATGCTCCGCAACCACAGGAAGGATCGAGAATTCGCAGGCGTTGAATCTGCCCGGGGGCTAATTTATGAAAAACCGTCTTAAGAGTATGGAACACAAGGTAATCTACTCAAACTGACCGATGGCCAGTTTGAAAATGTAAAAATCAAAGTGCAAAATGCAAAATTGCGGAACCCGCCTAACGGCGGATGGCTGTTTTATTATATTTTATGAGAAACATAACATATTGTCAGAAATCGACTTACATTTAACACCTGCTGCAAACCGGTCAGTTTGAGTAATCTACTAAAGCGGCAGGAGTGTAATACACACCTTTGTCACGGTGGTCAGGGCCTCTTTTGCGAATTCTTTTGTCTGCAACTGGGCGGTCTAAGCATAATTGATAAAAATCGCCTAAAAGTGTAATTGGCATTCG
The DNA here is from genome assembly GCA_964405375.1 of uncultured Pirellulales bacterium. Classification (GTDB taxonomy): domain Bacteria; phylum Planctomycetota; class Phycisphaerae; order Sedimentisphaerales; family Anaerobacaceae; genus CAYONQ01. The sequence goes on along the minus strand of CAYONQ010000090.1, from coordinate 378 downwards.
AGAACCATACAGGGCCTCAACAGCTTCTGATATATTAGTTAGAGATGATAACTCAATCTCTCTTGGTGGCTCTATCGTCGGGTCGCTTAGACGATCTGGGTTAAAGACCGCTTTGAGCAGCTTACAAGATACCTGATTATAAACAGCCTCACAAAAGCTGAAAGCTGTGGGTTTATTAACAATTTTTAGGATTTCCTCAAGAGAGGGAATCGCCATAGGATATGACTGCCCAATAAAATCTATGAGCAGAATTGTAGAGATAAGCTCATCAACTGACTGTTGGATACAGACTCTATCTACGTCCTTATCTAAATCGTTGATCCACACCCATAACAAATACTCCCGCCACTTTTGAAGATAATCGAGATGACGTGCAAC
>CAYONQ010000089.1:0-9651 GCA_964405375.1 uncultured Pirellulales bacterium | reverse complement strand
GAGGACAAGGCGGTTATGGTCAACAACGGCGGCCGCGGCGTGTTCAGGAACATCAGCACCACAGACAGCCGACAGCCGATTCGCTGCACCGGCTCATCCGGTGAGTATGTGATAAGGCACTGTGGCTTTGGCGGCACTTTGAATACCTCTACCGGCCCGAGATTCAGCGGCGGCAGCCCCGGCCACCTCGTTTACTTTGAGGAAAACAGCGTGAACAATTCCCAGCGTGGTATCCGGGTTTACGGCTATGTCGACGCCATCATCCGGCACAACACGTTCAGCAACGGCAACAACTTTGGCGCCTACATTTATGAGAATGCGAAAGCTCGCCTCGAGCACAATACTATCACCGGCTATAGCGCAGATGGTGTCTCGGTTGACGGCAGCGCCCTGGCTGACCTCGGCGGCGGCAGCGTCAGTATTGACGGCAGCAGCGCTGCCAGCCCCGGCGGCAATGCCAGCACAGGCAATTCGGCGTATGACGTGCAGAACAATACAGGCAGCGGCATAAAGGCCGAGTACAACTACTGGGACCACTCTACTGTCAGCGACGTTGAGCAATATGACGTCGACGGCACCGTTGATGTGGACCCGTTGGGTTCGTAATTCGACTTGCATAAAGGCGCGGACGCCAGTTGTAATTTGGCAGCCGGCCTTGTAAAAGTTAAGCGTGGCGGTCTTTTTGACCGCCACGCTTCTTTTTGACCGTTATGCCTATTTATAAACGTATTTTTCATCATTTCGTTTAGAGTACAGAGACAACATTTAGCAATCATAACCTTCATACTCGCCAGCATAATCTTGACAGCACAGCAACATTGGTTATGTCCGTATCGAAGGGAAGATTATTTTGCTCACAGCAACAAGCCATTAGAATCCTGACGACAGCTTTCGAGGCCGCCGTTTTGCCACCTATTCTCGCAATCAAATAGGCATCTTCGCCACATGGCCGACTTCATAAATAAGGTTGTTGAAAACATCGATAACGAATCAGCCATCGAACAGGTCGGAAAAGAGGTTCTGCTTCTATGCTCGCAGTTCACCGTGCCGGAGCACTTCATCATTCCAAACAGAAATACGTGAATCGTGGAGAGTGAAATAGCGGTTGGTGGATAGTATTTAAGTTTTTAAAAGTCGGGAATTTTTAAAAAACACCGATTTTTGGGGTTTATTTTAAAGTGGGATGTGGGTTTTTGGGTTAAAAATGAGGGTTGAGGGGTAAGTTTGGGTGGTTTGGGCAAGATAGGCAGGAAAAAAATGGAGAAAAATGAAGAAAAAGAGAGAAAAAATGCAAAAAAAAGAGAAAAATGGAGAAAAATAGGTACGTTTTTGGGAAAAAGAGAGAAAAAATGAGAAAAAGAGAGACGAATTTTAACCGCAGAGTGCGCAGGGATCGCAGAGAAATGTAGCCACGAATGTAGTTTATCACTCAAAATGGCGAAAATTATTTAAAGATGGCACAAACTTAAATTGCCTATTTTAACAGTCAAAACAAGTGGAGCGCACAAAACCACCGCAGCTATATTACCTAATTTGATTTAAAATAGGCAATATGTGCGGTTGCTTACATAGATGTTAATGCTGTTTTTGCGTTCCTTAGAACGCGCTGACGTATTATGGGATTCATCTCGGCAAGTACATTCTCTACACGTCTTAAATACTCGGCCTTCGTGGGGAATCTCACTGCGTATAGGTGGCGGTTAGGGTTCGTCTTGACTACTTTACGGCCAACCTCTGTGCCTTCAATCGCCCTACAAAATTTACATACTATATAGTGGCTGGACTTGCCTAATAAGCTAAATACCAACTCAATGTCCGGCGGGGCCTCTGCTGTTCGCGGCAAAGGGAATGAAAGTGGATTAGCTAATTTGGCCAGGCACTTCGTCAACAATAAATCCAGATAAGCAATAAGCAGCTTGGCCAGCAAGGCCGGCACCTGGAGAATAGTCAAAGTAACGTTTTTTGCAGTCAGATTGTTCACGGCTTTCCTATATTTTCTTCGGCGGTCGCAACGTCAAGCTTCACACCCAGCTTGTTACGATAATAATAGATGGTCCCAAAGCGGAAGTGCCTCTCTATTCTTTTGCAGCCGCTGCGATTCCTTTTTACGAAATACTCAATCGCTTGTTGAAGTCGAAATTGTCTGGCCGCTAAAGAGACGACAGCGTCTGCGGCATCGGCCTTTATTGTTTCGACTATTTTTTTTACCTTATTTTTCTCTTTTTCAACTGCCACCTGTAGTTCTGCCATTTCTCGTAACACATCCCCTGCCTGGTCCCAGCCATTAACGGCAAGAGATAATTTTGGCTCAATAGTTTTTCTAAATTGTTTTTTAACATAAGACACAGCATCCATAATTTTTCGGCATTGCTTACATTCGTTCGTTAGCCCATCAGGACGAGCAGGGTCCTTGTAGAAATCCTGCTGTAGTTTTATCACGCCGCACCGGTAACATCGCTTTTGTTCTGGCAGATGCGTATCCAGCTTTATGCGTTTTTTCCGTACCTTTGCTTGACATTCTTTACACCAACTCGTTAGTCCACAGCTATTATGCCGGTCCCGATTAAAAGCATTTGCAGGTTTTACTTCTTTACACTTATTGCAGCGTTTTTCTGTAACTTTTCGTTTAGGAGATTCAGCATATCTCTGCTTGGCGGCTCGCTCACAATCCTTACACCAAGCAGATAAGCCATCACGACTCCGCTTATGTTTATAAAATTCATTTTTGTTCTTTACCTCTTTACACCTACAACACTCTTTAAATTCCTCTCCAGGACTAAACAGTTTAGTATATTTTACATCATAGTTATTACCCATTTAAACACGTTACAAACACAGTTTCAGCGGACTATCCTGTCAGGATTCCTCGGGCCGATATCCCTTTCCTCTTTGCCTCCGACGACAGGGTAATAATGTGTGCTGTGGTCATAATGAACATTGCTGATTATAGAGCCGCCCACCAGTTCCTCGTATTTTTGTCCTGGCGGCATTTTTCGCCAGATGTTCGCAAACCGTTCCATTTGGGTCAGGCCGCCGCGTGGCTCTACAGTCGGAGACGGATATTCGCTCAGGATTTGTCTTTTTTCCTCAAAGGTCAAGCTGTCATACCATCCCCGAAACGCAGCTTCTTCTGCCTCTGCGGCGGCACCAATAGTAAAAAACTCTCGCACCGCCTGACGGCCAGGTTCGGTTATGCCAAGCCGCTTTTGTTTGGCCATGCCTATCTCTCGGACGTCTTCCATATACGATTCGGCTATTGACAGCTCTAATTCAACCGCTCTGGCTGCTGCCTTTGCTGCCGCATCCCTTCTTTCGAGCGTCCCTCTGCTTGCCGCTTCCTCTGCTACTTCTGCGGCCGCACCCGCCGCACCTGCTGCCTGAGTAAGGGCAGTAGTAATACCTCGTCTCGGAGTAGTTATTAATTTAAAGACACCGGCAGCGGCTTCGGCACCATAAATTTGTGTCAGCATCTGCGTAAATGCCTTCTGGTCCATCGTCCCCTGCATTGTTGTAAGCTGTGCGAGAAGCTTTTGCGGGTCCTGTGCGATTTCTGCTGATATGCCAAGCTTCTCAACGTTTGAAAGCTGTGGCACGAGTAGCCCTTGAAGCGTTGTCGCTGGAAGTGACGCCCTTTTCCTGCCGGTTTCTCCCATAGCAAGTGTTGCGACAATCCCGACCGCCTGCTCTGGGGTCCACCCCATTGCCTTTATCGTAGGCATCCCCCTACCTAAAGCAGCAATTAGTTCAGCATCAGTAAGGCCGGATGCAGAAGCTCCGGCGGCAATCTGTCGGCGAAAAGCACCCTGTTGTTCCGGTGTCATCATCCCCAAGCCACGCATCAGTGTTACAAGGTCCGCCGTTGCTTCTCCACCGTGCCTTTCCGCATAGCCAAGCATCCCTTTTAGGCCCTGGTTGTATTGCTCTTGTGTAATCTGACCGGCTTCGACTGCCCCTGCAAATTGTCGAGTATAGGCGTTGACAACCGGGATTCCTATCTCTTGTGAAACGCGGGTCTCCTGTAAAAGCCGATTCGTAGCCATAGTAACGGCCCGCCGTTGTTTTTCCTCAAAGGCGTCAAGCGCTTCAAACAAATCCAGATATGCCGCTCGTATATTCTGAACGTCCTTGACGGCCTCGTCAGAACGCCTTTTAACATCATCGAAAAACTTTGCTACTTTTACCGCTGCCCTGGCTACTACAGCGGCTATCGCCGCAAAGCCCAGCGGGCCTACAAGATGGCCCAGGGCCGTCTTAATCCAGCCAGAGCCGGTCTTTGCCTTTGCCCCCATCTTCTCGACAGAGCCGCCTGTTCTTTGGGCACCTTGCGCAACGCCGTCGAGCTGCTGTTTCGTCTGCTGCGCTCCGTGGGTCTTTAAGTGTATATCTATATTTTTAGCCATTTATAATACCTTCAAAACTGCCAGGCAGCCAGTTAGACCGAATCTCCCGGCTGCCCTGGCAGTTAATATGTGGGCCTTAGCTCGCTGCGGTTATCAAGCCGACAATCGGTCCCGGCTCGGTCGTATCACCGGCTCCAAAGACAGTGATTGCGATTCGCTCGGTCCCTCTGAACCCTATCTGGTCGTTTGCGAAATACACATCAGCACTTCTGGCGAGGGTAAGCGTCCGTCTTTCGCCGAGATAGGTACCCATCTGCAAGTCGCCAAGTAAGGCACAGATTTGCGAATTTGCTTCCACGCTTGGCATCGCGCCAACAAACTCCACCGGATAGCCGAGAAGGAATCGGTCCTTGCGGTCAGACAGAATCTCAAAGATGTTTGCCACGCCTGCGGTCTCGGCGAGCGGATAAACCACATTGTAGTAAAACTTTTTGCTCATATACCACTTAGCGGTATCGTCAAAGTCTTCCGGCAGAATCCCGACTACCTCGCGGAAGTCGCCTAATGTTATTTCACTGTAGGCGTTGCCGGAAGCGACAACCAGCCCTTTAATGTCGGCTATCGTCTCACTGACGGCCCGCAAGGCCCCGATGATTCCGGTCATCCCGAAATACGTGCTGGTGCCGTCACCCATAAAACCGATTAGGTCCTCTTTTTTCGCAACGCTGCGGGTCATCGAGATGCCGATAATCTCGCCTAAGCCGACTAATGAATCTTCTTCCAGCTCGGAGCTTGCCACGCATAGGCAGCAAAGCTTTATGGCGTTCAAACCAACCTGCGAAAACCCCATATCGCTTTTCGTAATCTCCGTGCCTTCGCCTGGTGCGTAAACCAGTAGGTCCGTTTCTACCTTCGGCACAGTCAGCCGGTCGCTTCCCATCTGCACGATAAGAGTATTTCGGCGGAATTTGCCGTATTGTCCAAGCTTCTGGATTACCCAGGAGGCCATTTCCTCAGGCACCAATACCCCGCCTTCGGTTAGAACTCCTTCGCCCATTGCCTTACGGCCAATAGTGCAAAGCACAAGCTCGCCGAACTTTTTAGCTTCTTCCGCGTCCCGCCAGAAGCTGCGATATTCCCGGCCGTTTATCTGGCCGGACATAGCTGCCTTTCCGTATAGCTTGAGCTGTTTGGTGAGCTGGTCGATGGTCTCTTTGAGTTCCTTCGTAGCGACACCATAGTCGCCTTCGAGTTGGTCTATTCTTTCGCTTGCGGCCTTGAAGCCACCGGCGATATTTTGTTCTTCTTCTTTTGTAAGCATTTAAATACCTCGTAAATAAAAGTTAGCCAGCTCCCAGCGAACAAAAAAGGGCGGCATCGCTGGGGACCTGCCGCCCTGTAGGAGTAACTATGCCCTTGAGGATGAGCAATATGCCCCGCAATGGATTCGCACCACCGGCACCTGCAGAGCGAGGGACTCCGGCAGATGCTTTGTTAGTGCAAATCCCCATAACAAATAGTCCGTAAATTTTATCGAAATATCGAAGCATAAGGCCCTTCGTTTTTACTGTTGATTATCTTTGTAAAATCACAATCCGAAGTGTCACTAACATCATCTACAATTACACCTTCGCTCTCAGCTCCCGAAATCGCCTCTGCGAATTCAAGGCATTCTTTTTCGGTTGGAAGCCGGAAGTCCGGTATCTCGGCCTTTATTAAGGCAAGCTCCCGCCCTGCTCTTTTCGATGCAACAAAATCACGCTTCCTCTGTTTCGACCGGCTCAGCGCATCGCGGTTTGACGGCACGGCCACGCAGCTAATCTCAAGCAGCTCCACCTTCGTATAGACCCGCACCTGCTTGCCGTCTCGTGCTTCGTAGTTATGTTCAATCGGGATAAAGCCAATTGAAAAGGCACGCTGTATTTTCTGTGAATAAAGCTGCCAGTATTCCTCTCCTAACGATGTCGCAGCGGCAAATTCAATAATCACCCACAGCCCCTGCTGGTCAATCCACGCCTTAACCACGTTGCCGATAACGCTGCTGTTGCCGGTCTGTAGCCGGTGTTGGTGTGAAGTGATAACAACGGGGTTTTTCATATAGACCGGCAACAGCTCTTTGAACGCTTGCGGCTCGATAATCTCGTCGTCGCGGTCTATTGTCCCCGTGGATGCAAGGGCGGTTATCTGCCGCTTGCTTTTATCGATTGACTTGACAAAAAGGTAGGGCTGGCTCTCTATAAATCCAGAGCCAGCCCCGATTGTTTCGCCCATCGGCTGAACGAACGATTTGAAATCGACCTCCCTGTCGTCCATCTTTTTAGTCCCTTCTACTCTATATTTAACAACGTGGCTGTTTTTGTTTCTCTGTGTCCTCTTAAGGTATCAGCGACGGCCTCTAACATTTCGGTTGACTTTTCCAGAAGCATAAAACGAATCTGCCCAAGAAGCATCTCCCTTTTTTGGGCCTCGGGCAACATATCTACCTCGTCATCACCCTGATTTCCTCGGCCAATAAGTGCCATACCAGCCAAGCACCCGGAAGCAAAAGCCAAGCTTTTCTCTTCGCCTAATATATCCCTGGTGACATCTACGACCACCTTTTCGAACAACTCCATCTTATTTCTAATTTCTCTGGATTCCACAACACACCTACCCTTCTGCGCTCAGCGCACAAAAACGGCCAGGTATAAGGGCAGAGATGTGAGGCCCCAGAGAGGCCCTGCGAGCGTCGCCACTTCGCAACTCTGCCCTCATATCTGGCAGATTTGTTTTCAATAAGATATTTTCTCTGGTTTCCACGCCGGTATTTTCACCTTGACAGGCCACAGCTGTCAAGTCTTTTTGATATTTTTTTATTGCCGTCATATCGCCTCTGAGCTCGCTTTTCTGTTATCCACCTAAAATACCGCCTCAAATTCTCGCCAGGATGCCTCGTGCTGCGTTTTCTCGGCCCGGCCTATACCTGACTACCTTTCCCTTCCAACGTCCGCAAGTCCTTCAGTGCCTGCTCAATATAATGCAGGTCCTCTATAACAAGCTGATTCGCAAGCGCTAACGTCCGTTCCCTGGCGGATGGATTGCGCTCGGGGTGCGATTCCAATTCAATAATAGAATCTGTTAGCTCCACTATGCTGGCCGAAATAGTGCCTATGTGGCAAAGACAATACCGGCGAACCCGCTCCCTCGTTTTCTCATCTGCCCCAAACGCCACAAATATATCTTCTCGCCTTGCCCCCCTTCCCTTTGTTCCACCTCTCATATCTATCAATCCCGCCGGTCCAAACTTTCTATAATGCTGCGTCCATCGCTGTAGGGTTCTCTTGGGAATTTTGTTTAAGAGGGCAAATTGCTCATAAGCTTTACAGCGACCGTATTTAAACTTGGCCGCAAATTCTTCAAACCTCTTTATGGTCTCTATCCGCTTAACCGCCCCATCTTGTTTCTGTCTTTGAATGTCTTTCATCGCAGATTCCTTCTCAAAATTGGGCGGGTGCAGGGACCCCCCCGCCAGACCTCAGCTTACCTTGCCCGACCCTACCACAATTTCAGCACCTACCGCCCTGCCCTCGGCGCTGGGTTTGTTATGGGTATCAGCAAGTTTGGAAAGGTAGGAGTGCAAATGCGTTGGAAAAGCCCAAAAACCCGCAAATGCCAAAAACCCTCTCCAAACGCGGTAAGGTTTTATTTCGGTTTTCATTTCCTTCTGCCCTTGCATCTAAAATCACTTGACATTCTATGTCCCTTCGATTATATTCTGAGCAGCCACCGTCTTGGGTTTGATGTCCCCATTGCCCTTGCTTAATCCAAGACGACAAAAATGCCTAACAGCTTCGCTGAATGAGGTGCATCCGCATCTTTGCCCGTTAAGCATTATCTGCTTACGGAGAGAAGTGCCGAAGCTAATTGTTTGGCGTATATGCCTGTCCATATTAACCATATCGGTTATTATGTGGTGATAATTTAACCAATGCAAGAGAAAAATAAAAAAAATTTTACCGCTTTGGGCAAAAGATTGCGGTTTTTCAGGGTACAGGCCAAAACAAGCCAAGCTAAACTTGCCGATAAGCTTGGTTTTGCAGCACCTGTTGTCATAAGCCGTTTTGAGCGAGGTCAGCGGCTTCCAAGTGCTGAAACCTTAATAAAACTCGCCGACTTATATGATGTTGACCTTCATTGGCTCATAACTGGCAAACCATCGCCTGGTACGGCAAAGGCAGTAAGGGTTCTTAAACCCTTTGTCTATGGCCATTTATCTGAAATCAATCAGAAAATCCAAACGTTAGAGACTGAACGTAGAAAACTGCAAGGTCGAGGCGCAAGTACGAGGCACACGCTTTGTATAGACAAAAGTCTGAGTTTAGATAAAATTCAAGACGCTCAGCGCTTAGAGGAAATTGAAGATGAACTTGAAAGCGGCCATATATACTACAAGGCCGTCATGGACGCCCTAAACAAGGTGTTGAAGCCCCTGGGAGAAAAACTGTAACACTTTTACTCTATTTTTTGTTCTACCTTGCCGCACATTGTAGGGTAATGTTCAACATAAGAATCTTACTAAAAATTTCAGATTTTTTGTGAAATTTTCGACCACCCTTATTTTTAGCCCAAAAACACAGTAGTATTTTGGATATAAATTCTCCACAATAACACCCTCTTACCCATTTTAACCCCCTCATTTTTCACCCAAAAACAGCGTGTTTGTTAGATAATTACTTATTTGAATTAAAAGTTACACCCGCAATCTAACAACCCAAAATGTAGCGACTTCAGTAAAAAAACAGGGGGCAGGTGATATTGTGATTTTCTCCTAACCCCCCTATAACTGCAAAATAAACAAGAGTTAAACAAACTGTAAATTTTAAACTTTACCGCCATCTTCCGAAAACGACCTCTCCAAAACCCCATTTCATACTAACTTCACCTCGCCTGATATAACCCTTGTTTTTTGTTGATTTCGCTGTTTTTATCGGCCATTCTTGGTTTTTGGCCCAATTTTCCACTGCCAAGTATGCCTTGCCTAACTTGTCCCCCTGTTTGAAACAACCGTTCTATTCAAAATCCCCATTTTTATTCAAGTTTTCCTGAATTTTCCCACGACTTCCCGTCTAACTTCGGCTTTTCCCGCTCTCCCTCAATTTATGCCATCTTAGGTAAGAGTTTACAACGAAGGCACGAAGACACAAAGAAAAAGTAACCGCGGATTTCACGGATTGCACGGAGGGGAATTGGCCACGAAGACACGAAGAAAAATCAACCACGCCCCGTTAGAAGTAAGACGTCAATTTCTAACGGGGCACGAATGGATACGAAT